>NZ_JBEYER010000003.1:128611-152718 GCF_040634005.1 Micromonospora sp. NPDC007271 | reverse complement strand
GCCACTTCTGCCACCGCGTCGCCGTCATGTACCTCGGCAAGATCGTCGAGATCGGGGACCGGGCGAGCATCTACGAGCGTCCGCAGCACCCGTACACCCGGGCGCTGCTCTCCGCGGTGCCCGACGTGACGCAGACCGACACCTCCGGGCGGATCCGGCTGGTGGGTGACGTCCCGACCCCGCTCAACCCGCCGTCGGGCTGCCGGTTCCGGACCCGGTGCTGGAAGGCGCAGGAGCGCTGCGCCACCGAGGAGCCGGCGCTGGTGCCGCGGGACGGCGGGGCGCAGGCGGTCGCCTGCCACTTCCCGGAGTCCGGCGGTCATGACAGTGATGGGGGTACGCGATGAGCCTGTCACCGGTTGACGATGCGGCGCTGGCCGAGGCGGGGCCCCGGACACCCGGCGACGCGGTTCCGGAGGCAACGGCGAAGGAGTTCGTCGGCCGCTCGCCCGGGCAGCTCGCCTGGGCCCGGCTGCGGCGCGACCGTACCGCGATCATCAGCGGCGTGACGGTGGTGCTCTTCCTCGTCATCGCGCTCGCCGCGCCCCTCATCGAGCGGCTGTACGGGGTTGGGCCGTACCAGCAGTTCCAGGACCAGCTCGACGGGGCGGGCATGCCGCTCGGTTACGCAGGCGGGGTCTCCGGCGAGCACTGGTTCGGCCTGGAGCCGCAACTGGGCCGGGACATCTTCATCCGGCTGGTCTACGGGATCCGTACCTCGCTCTTCATCGCCTTCGCCGCCGCGATCATCACCGCGGGCACCGGCATCGTGCTGGGTGTCGTCGCCGGCTATCTGGGCGGCTGGGTGGACGCGGTGATCGGGTGGGTCATCGACTTCACGCTGGCCCTGCCGTACCTGATCTTCGCGCTGGCGGTGGTGCCGACCGTGGCGCTGCGCTTCTACGGCCCGCGGGACAATCCGCCGGACTGGTTCAAGATGGTGGTGATCATCGGTATCTTCGCGGCCTTCGGCTGGACGGCGACCGCCCGGTTGGTACGCGGCCAGGTGATCTCGCTGCGCGAGCGGGAGTTCGTCGAGGCGGCCCGGGCCAGCGGTGCGGGGCTGCTGCACATGGCGTTCCGGCAACTGCTGCCGAACATCTGGGCCCCGATCCTGGTCTCCTTCTCGCTGGCGCTGCCGGCGTACATCACCAGCGAGGCCGCGCTCTCCTTCCTCGGCGTGGGCATGGTCGACCCGACCCCTGACTTCGGTGCCATGATCTTCAAGAGCATCGACTTCATGCAGACCGATCCCGCGTACCTCTTCTTCCCCGGCGTCGCGATCTTCGTCCTCGTCTTCGCCTTCAACCTGTTCGGTGACGCGCTGCGTGACGCGCTCGACCCGAAGTCGTCCCGCTAGAGGTGTGACATGGTGCGATTCCTGATCAAACGCATCCTCACCGCGGTGCTGACCCTGACCGCGGTCAGCATCGTCGCGTTCCTGATGTTCTTCGCGCTCCCCGCCGACCCGGTCACCGGGATGTGCCCGAAGAACTGCAACACCGAGCGGCTGGAGCGGGTCCGCGAAGAGTTGGGCCTCAACGATCCCAAGCCCGAGCAGTACCTCAACTACATGAAGGGCATCTTCGTCGGCCGGGACCTGGGCAGCGCGCAGGGCGGACAGTGCGACGCGCCGTGCCTGGGCTACTCGTACGTCAACAGCGAGGCGGTCAGCGACACCTTCGCCCGCGTGCTGCCGGTGACCCTGAGCATCGTCATCCCGGCGGCGATCATCTGGCTCGTCCTCGGGATCGGTCTCGGCATGGTCTCCGCGTTACGCAAGGGCACTGTGCTGGACCGGCTGTCGGTCGGCTTCTCCCTCACCGGCGCCTCGCTGCAGCTCTACTTTGTGGGCGCGGTGCTGCAGCTCGTCTTCGTCTACACCCTGCACATTCTGCCGACGCCGGGTTACACCTCGATATTCGAGGATCCGCTCAAGTGGGCCGGCGGCCTCGTGCTGGCCTGGTGGTCGTTGGCCTTCCTCTTCTCCGCGGTCTACACCCGGCTGTCCCGGGCACAGATGCTGGAGACGCTGTCGGAGGACTTCGTCCGCACCGCCCGGGCGAAGGGGCTGGCCAAGGGGAAGGTGTACGGCCGGCACGCGCTGCGCGCGGCGATCACCCCGATGGTGACGATCGCCGGGCTTGATCTCGGATCGGCGTTGGGCGGCACGGTCATCACCGAGACCACGTTCGGCATCCGGGGTCTGGGGCGGACGGCGGTGGATGCCGTCCGGCTCGGTGACCTGCCGACCATCATGGCCACCGTGTTGATCTCCGCGTTCTTCATCGTGCTGGCGAACATCGTGGTGGACCTGCTCTACGCGGCGATCGATCCCCGCATCCGGCTCGGGTGATCGGGGGATTGTTGTCGGCCCGTTATTCGATTGAAATTTACCTTCACGGGCTATTAAGCGAAGCTTTCCTTCACATTGGAAGATCGGAAGGAACGGAATCATGAGAGCCAGAGTGGTCGCTGCCGCGGGCAGTGCCTTCGCCGTGGCGTTGGCACTGGGCGCGTGCAGCAAGAACACCGGCACCAAGACGGATGTGGACACCGAGCGGAAGACCACCGGGGTCATCGCGACCGACCCGAAGGACTCGCTCGGCCCGGCGCCCGAGGTGCCGGGGGCGGCGAAGGGTGGCACCTTCACCATCCTGCGGGAAACGCAGATCTCGCACCTGGATCCGCAGCGGGTCTACTCCTTTGCCGGGCTGATGGCTGCCCCGCTCTACGCCCGCTATCTGACCACGTGGAAGGACGACGGCAAGGGCAAGCTGACCCTGGTCGGCGACCTTGCCGAGACCCCGGGCACGAACGTCAACAAGGACTGCAAGGTCTGGGAATTCAAGATCAAGGACGGGCTGAAGTTCGAGGACGGCCGGCCGATCACCAGCAAGGAGATCGCGTACGGCATCGCCCGGTCGTTCAACCCCGACCTCACCGGCGGCCCGACCTACATTCAGGAGTGGCTGGCCGACAGCGCGCAGTACGACACCGTCTGGGACTTCAAGGCCAACAAGGGCTCGCTGCCCCCCGGGCTGACCACGCCGGACGACAAGACCCTGCGGTTCGAGTTCAAGACCGCGCACTGTGACCTGCCCTTCGCGGCTTCGCTGCCGGCCACCGCGCCCCTGCCGCCGGACAAGGACACCGGCGTCAACGTGGACAACCAGCCGTTCGCCTCCGGTCCGTACAAGATCACCAAGGTGGCCCCCGGCGTCGAGGTGGTGCTGGAGCGCAACGATCAGTGGGACGCCAAGACCGACCCGGTGCGCCACCAGTACCCGGACAAGTTCGTCTGGTCGTTCGGCACCACCCCGGACGCGCAGGCCAACCGGATGATCGCCGATAACGGCCCGGACCAGAGCGCGGTCGCCTTCAACACGGTGCCCGCCTCGCTGATCTCGCGCGTGCTCGGTGACGCGACGCTGAAGAGCCGTTCGCTGCTCTCGCCCACGCCGAGCGCCAACCGGCTCACCATCAACACGCAGCGGGTCACCGACCTCAAGGTGCGCCAGGCGCTCAACTACGCGATCGACCGGGACGGCCTGATCAAGGCGCTGGGCGGCGAGGCCGTCGCGTCGCCGCTGACCACGCTGCTGCCGCCGGCCACCCTCGGCTTCGAGAAGTACGACGCCTACCCGGCCGGCCCGAACGGCAACCCGGACAAGGCCAAGGAGCTGCTCGGCGGCAAGGAGGTGCCGCTGGTGCTCGCCGTGCGGGACGACGACCTGAACCAGCGGCTCGGTACCCAGCTCAAGAACAACCTGGAGAAGGCCGGCTTCAAGATCACGGTGAAGACGACCCCCGCGGACTCCTACCTGGACGACGTCAAGAACAAGAACAACGCGTGGGACATCTACCTCGACTCGTGGGCGGCTGACTGGCCCAGCGGCGCCGCGGTCCTGCCGGTGCTCTTCGACGGGCGCGGTATCAAGCCCGCGGGCAACAGCAACACGTCGTACGTCAACAACGACGCGATCAACGCCGAGTTCGACCGGGTGCTGGCCATGGACCCGGCCGCCCAGGCGCCCGAGTGGGCCAAGCTGGACAAGAAGATCATGGAGGAGGTCGCGCCGGCGGTCCCGCTCTACGTGGACGTGTCCTTCAACCTGCACGGCTCCAAGGCCGGCGGCGTCTTCATCGAGAGCATCTTCGGCAACGTGTCCTTCGTGAACGCGTTCGTCAAGCAGTAACGCTGCGAGTGCTGGGAAGGGCCCCTTCCTATCGCGTAAGCGATAGGAAGGGGCCCTTCCTTACAAGTTCCGGCGGAGGAAGTCGAGTTCCAGGCGGAGCAGGCGTTCGGCGATGCCCCCGGCGGCCATGTGGGTGGCCCCGGTGAGCGGCAGGACCGCGTGCGGGCGGCCGGCGGCCAGCAGCGCCGCCGAGAGCCGGAGCGTGTGCGCGGCCACCACGTTGTCGTCGACCAGCCCGTGCACGAGCAGCATCGGCCGGGCCTGCGCCGGGTCGCCGACCGGCTCAGCGGCCAGCTCGACCAGCGAGTGGTGGGCGTAGATGTCCATGCCGTCGTCGGGCAGGCCCAGGTAGCGCTCGCTGTACGCGGTGTCGTACAGCGTCCAGTCGGTGACCGGGGCGCCGACGATCGCGCACCGGAACAGCTCCGGGTGGCGCAGGACCGCCAGCCCGGCCAGCCAGCCGCCGAACGACCAGCCCCGCACGGCCACCCGGGCCAGGTCCAGGTCCGGGTGCTTGCCGGCGAGCGCGGTCAGCGCGTCCACCTGGTCGGTCAGGATCACGTCGGCCACCCGCCGGTGGATCGCCTTCTCGAACGACGGGGCGACGCCCGGGGTGCCCCGGTTGTCGATGGTCACCACCGCGAAGCCCTGCTCCGCCCACCACTGCCGTTCCAGCCAGGTCGCCCGGGCGGCGATCACCTCCTGGTGCCCCGGGCCGCCGTAGACGTCCAGCAGCACGGGCAGCTTCGTCCCCTTGACGTGCTCGGACGGATAGAGCACGGCGCTCGGCAACCGCCGGTCTGTCACCCGCACGATCATCGGTCGCGGCGCGTACGGCGGGGTCGCGGCCAGCGAGCGCAGCTCGCCCACCTCCCGGTCGCCGTGCCACACCGACCAGCGGGTGCCCGGGTGCTCCAGCGAAGCGGCGCCGACCACCAGCGTGGCGCCGCCGATCGCGGCGGTGTGCCAGCCCGGGTCACTGCCCATCCGGCGGGCGTCCACCCCGCCGCCGATCACCGTCCGGACCCGGTAGAGGTGCCGCTGGCTCGGCTCGCCCTCGCTCGCCTCCACCAGCAGGTCCGCCGGGCCGTTGCCGCCCCCGGGCAGCCGCCCCACCACCCGGCGTACGTACAGCGAGGGCGGGGTGAGCAGCGTCCCGTCGGCGAACAGGCACCGCGCGTCGTACCCGTCGTGGGCCAGCTCGCCGCCGACCAGCACCCGGCCGTCGGGCAGGTGCGCCGGGGTGCCGGGGATCGGCTCCACCCAGCGCGGGTCGGCCAGCTCCGCGTGCACCTGCGTCTCCCCCGTACGCGGGTCCACCGCGAGCACCAGGCCGTGCTGCTGCGACCGGCGCAGCACGGTGATCAGCGGCCCGCCGTCCGCCCAGCCGACGGAGGTCAGGTACGGGTAGGTCTCCCGGTCCCAGTGCACGTCGACCCAGCCGCCGTCGAGGTCCAGCAGATGCAGGCTGACCTCCGCGTTCGGCCCGCCCGCCCGGGGGTACGCGACGGTCGTCGGCGGGCTCGCCGGATCGGCCGGGTCGTGCAGGTGCCACTGCGGCAGCCGGGACTCGTCCACCCGGGCGGCCAGCACCGAGCGGCCGTCCGGGGCCCACCAGTAGCCGCGGTACCGCCCGAACTCCTCGGCCGCGATGTGCTCGGCGAGCCCCCAGGTCACCCCGCTGTCCTCGCCGGCGAGCAGGTTGTCGCTGCCGTCCGGCTCGACCACCCGCAGCTGGCCCCGGCGTACTCCCTCGGCGGCGTCCGTGACGTAGGCCAGCCGCTCCCCGCCGGGATCGGGACGCGGGTCGATCACCGGGCCGACGGTGGCCACCTCGACCACGTCGCCGTGCACCAGGTCGGCCCGGAACAACCGCCCGGCCAGCGCGAACGCGGCCACCCGTCCGGCCGTGTCCAGGGCGTACGAGCCGATGCCGCCGGCGCTGAGCCGCAGCCGCTCGCGCAGTGCCCGTTCGCCCGGCGCCAGCGTGGCCGGCTCGCCGTCGGAGCCGAGCAGCACCGCCGGGTCGGCGACCAGTCGCTCCGCGCCGGTGGCGACGTCCAGTAGCCAGAGCGCGTCGACCGGGTCCTCCGGTCCCGACGAGCGCAGGAAGATCACCCGGGAGCCGTCGTCCGCGACGGCGACGGCGCGCGGCGCCCCGTGGCTGAACCGACGGGTACGGGCGGCCAGCTCGGGATAGTCCACGTTTCGGATCGTAGAGGCGTGCCGGGCGTGATGTGGCCGACCTGCGCGGACGCGTAAGCATCGCCGGGGCAGGACCGCCGGTTAGAGTGACGCCCGTGACGACGCTGCCAGACCGACGCCTCCTGCTGGTCCACGCGCACCCCGACGACGAGTCCATCGGCACCGGCTCGACGATGGCGCACTACGCCGCCACCGGCGCCCACGTCACCCTGGTGACCTGCACGCTCGGCGAGGAGGGCGAGATCCACGTGCCGGCGCTGGCCCAGCTCGCCGCGGCCGAGGCCGACCAGCTCGGGGGGTACCGGATCGGCGAGCTGGCCGCCGCCTGCGCCGCGCTCGGCGTCGCCGACCACCGGTTCCTCGGTGGCGCGGGCCGCTACCGGGACTCCGGCATGATGGGCCTGGCCACCAACGAGCACCCCCGAGCCTTCTGGCAGGCGGACCTCGACGAGGCCGCCGGGCACCTGCTGGAGATCATGCGCGAGGTCCGCCCGCAGGTCATGATCACGTACGACGCCAACGGCTTCTACGGCCACCCCGACCACATCCAGGCGCACCGGGTCGCGATGCGCGCGCACGAGCTGGCCACCGCCGAGGGGATCGCCCCGGCGAAGGTCTACTGGACCGCGATGCCGCGCGGCGTGCTGGAGGCCGGCCTGGATGCGTTCACCGAGTCCTCGGACAATCCGTTCGCCGGCATCGAGAGCGTCGACGAGCTGCCGTTCGGCACGCCCGACCCGGAGATCGCCGCGCGGATCGACGCCACCGATCAGCACGCCGCCAAGGAGGCGGCGATGCGGGCGCACGCCACCCAGATCCCGGCCACCTCCTGGCTCTACTCGATCGCCGGCAACTTCGGCGCCGAGTTCATGGGCGTGGAGTACTTCACCCTCGCGGTCGGCGAGAAGGGGCCGGGCAGCGGCCCGTACGGCTGGGAGGACGACCTCTTCGCCGGGCTGTCGCTGGACGGACCGGACCGGTCCCCGGTCGCGGCGGCCGGCCTCCGGTGACGCTGCCGGCCGCACCGATGCCGGTCGCATCCGAGCCCCCGCCCGCCGAGCCGTCCGCGCCGTCGGGATGGTCCGAGACCCCGCTGCGGGTCGTCGGCGGGGTCGTGGCGTGCTGGGCGGGCCTGCTCGCCGCGGTGCTGGACCTGCTCTTCGCCACCTGGGCCTGGGAGGTGGTCAAGGGATGGCCCGGCGGCCCGGTCAAGGGGGTGGTCGGCACCTCCCTGGCGGTGGGTGGCATCGCCGCGGTGGTGGTGCTGACGGTCCTGCTGGCCCGGTTCGCGCACATCGCGGTCGGTACCCGCTGGGCCGTGGCGCTGCCCGCACTGCCGTGGTTTGTGGTGATTGTCGCGGGCGGCGTCCGGACCGCCGAGGGTGACCTCGCGCTGACCGGTGACAACCTGCTCGGCCTCGGCATGATGGTGGCGGGCGCGATCACCTTCGCGGTGCTGGGTTTCCGGCAGCTCGTGGCGCCGCCCGTCCGCTGAGGCCAGCACGTCCGGCGGGCCGGGCTCGGGCCGCCGGTTGGTGACGCTCGGTGATTCCAGCTCAGGGTGCGGGCGGGGCCGTCGCCGCCTTTGCTCTGCAGCCATCGGCGCAGCAGTAACGGATCGTGATCCTGGCCTCCACTGGTCTGCGGCCACGATCGCGAAGAATGCCCAGCTCAAAGTGGTGCTGCGCCTATGGCTGCAGAGCAAAGCGGCCGAGAGGGCAGGCCGGCCGGGACGAGGGTGCCTACGCTGAGTTGCCAATGGTGGCCCGTTGCGGAGCGTGGTCGGCGCGATGGCCGGAGCGGCTGACGCGACCGGCGGGGCTGCCTGGTGCTCACAAGCATCCAGGTGCAGCGGTGCAGACGGCGCACAGGTCGCGGTGGTAGATATTCCTGCCAGGAAGCCCGCCGCGGGGGCGGGCGTTACGGCGGGAGGCGTGCGATGAGGGAGCGGTGGCGCGCGGTCGGCGTGCTGGCGGCGGCGCTGTTCGTGGTCAACGTGGTGGCCCGGCTGGTCATCAAGTTCGGTTTCCCGGATGACGACACCGCCAACGGCCGCGTCTCGCTGGCGATGTTCCTGGCGATCGGGCTGATCCTCGCCGTGCTGGCCTTCCGCTGGGGCACCAACCGGCCGGGGGGCCGCCTGGCCGCCGACCTGGCCGCCGCGGTCGGCGTGGCACTGGCGTTGACCCTGTTCATCGGCCCGCTGTTGGTCGGCAAGAGCCCGTTCGCCGATGGCGCCGGGACGTTCTTCGCCCAGATCTGGCTCTACCTGGCGGCCACCGCGGCCGGCGTGCTGGTGGGCTACCTGACCCTCACCGCGCTCGGCCGGGACTACCGCTCGCAGCAGCTCAAGCGGTTCGCCGAACTGAAGGTGGCCAAGCCGCGCAAGGTGGTCCGCCGCTGATCCTGGCCCCGCCCCGGCTGGTCAGGCCGGGGCGACCCGGGTCAGGTAGGTGTGGTGGGTGGTGAAGCCGAGCCCCCGGTAGAGGGCGACGGCGGGAGCGTTGTGCTGCTCGACCTGGAGGAAGGCGTGCGTGGCGCCCTCCGCGCCACCCCAGTCGGCCAGCGCCCGGATCACCTGGCCGGCCAGCCCCTGCCGGCGTGCCTCGGGCCGTACCTCGAGCAGCGTCAGGCCGAGCCACCGCCGCCCGCCGGTGACCGTGCCCCGTCCCACCGCGAGCAGCCGGCCGTCGGCGTACACGTGGGCGAACCGGACCCGGTCCACGGCGGTGAGCACGTGCCGGGCGGCGTCCGGCAGGCCGCCCTTGCGCCCGGCGGTGATCGCCAGCCACTCCTCCGTCGGCCCGCTGGTCAGCGTGACCGGCGGCAGGCCGGCACGGCCGGGCGGCAGCGCGGCCAGCGGGAGGGTCTGCACCAGCACCGGCGGCCGGGCGGCCCAGCCGCGCGCGTCCAACTCGGCGCCGACCGGGGCGGCCAGCGGCAGCGGCGTGTTCACCAGGGCCGGCTGCCGGTGGTCGGCGTACCAGCGTTCCACCGCGTCCACCGCGGCGGGCAGCGGACGGTCCGGGTCGCCGATCGGCAGCGCCGAGTTCGCCCGGCCGGTCCAGCCCGCCGCGCTGCGCAGCAGCCAGTCGCCGAGCCGGCCGCGGACCGGGGCGGGCCACGCCTCGTCGGCGGCCAGCTCCAGCTCGATCACGGCGGCGGCGGTTGGCCGGCGGGCCGGCGGCACGCGTTTCGCCCGGTGCACCTCGCCGACCGGGACGCGCAGCCGGCCCTGGTCGGTGGCGAGCGTGATATGGGTCTCGCTCAGCTCGACCAACTCGCCGAGAGCGTCGGAGAAGAGCGCTCTGCCTTCGCGAATACCCACAATCCGGCGGACCACGATCCGGTGGCCCACGTCCTGCTGTCGGAGCACGATCGACCTCCTCCCCGGCGAGATACTAGGCTCTTACCGTCGCAGGTGATCGCGACGAGTCTTGCGGAGGAGAAGACCGGTGACCTACATCATCGCCGAGCCGTGCGTGGACGTGCTCGACAAGGCATGCATCGAGGAGTGCCCGGTCGACTGCATCTACGAGGGCAATCGGATGCTCTACATCCACCCCGACGAGTGCGTCGACTGTGGTGCCTGTGAGCCGGTCTGCCCGGTGGAAGCGATCTTCTACGAGGACGACGTCCCGGAGCAGTGGAAGGACTACACCGGGGCGAACTACGAGTTCTTCGAGGATCTCGGCTCGCCCGGCGGCGCTTCCAAGATCGGCAAGGTGGAGAAGGACGCGTCGTTCGTGGCCGCCCAGCCGCCGCGCGGAGAAGGCCACTGAACCGGCCCGCGCCGGTTTCGTCGCGGCTGCCCGACTTCACCTGGGACACCCTGGACGCCGCGGCTGCGACGGCCGCGGCGCACCCGGACGGTCTCATCAACCTCTCGATGGGCACGCCGGTCGACCCGGTACCCCCGCTGATCCGGCAGGCCCTCGCGGACGCGTCGGACGCTCCCGGCTACCCGCTGACCGCCGGCACTCCCGCGCTGCGGGACGCCATCGCCGCCTGGGTGGCCCGGGCGTGCGGCGCGGGCGTCGACGGGCTCGGCGTGCTGCCCACGATCGGGTCCAAGGAACTGGTCGCCTGGCTGCCCACGCTGCTCGGCGTCGGCCCTGGCGACGTGGTCGTGGTGCCGTCGCTCGCCTACCCGACGTACGAGGACGGGGCCCGGCTGGCCGGTGCCACGACGGTACGCACCGACTCGCTGACCGCGGTCGGCCCCACCCCCCGGGTACGCCTGGTCTGGGTCAACTCGCCCGGCAACCCGACCGGGCGGGTGCTGCCCGCCACCCATCTGCGTAAGGTGGTCGACTGGGCGCGGGAGCGCGGCGCGGTGGTCGCCAGCGACGAGTGCTACCTCCCGCTGGGCTGGGACGCCGAGCCGCTCTCGATCCTGTCGCCCGAGGTCTGCGGCGGGTCGTACGAGGGTGTGCTGGCGGTGCACTCGCTCTCCAAGCGCTCCAACCTGGCCGGCTACCGGGCGGGGTTCGTGGCCGGCGATCCGGCGCTGGTGGCCGAGCTGCTCAAGATCCGTAAGCACGCCGGCATGATCGTGCCCGCTCCGGTCCAGGCGGCGATGGTGGCCGCGCTGGGCGACCAGGCGCACGCCGACGCGCAGCGGGAGCGCTATCGGGCCCGGCGCGAGCGGCTGCGCGCCGCGTTCACCGGCGCCGGTTTCACCGTCGAGCACTCCGAGGCCGGCCTCTACCTCTGGCTGACCCGGGGCGAGGACTGCTGGGACACCGTCGACTGGCTGGCCCGGCGGGGCGTCCTGGTCGCCGCCGGGATCTTCTACGGCCCGGCCGGTGCCCGGCACGTCCGGGCGGCGCTGACCGAGTCCGACGAGCACGTCGCGGCCGTCGCCGATCGGCTCGCGCGGCCCTGATCGTCGCCCGGCGGCCGCCGCATCGGTTGCTCAGCCGTCGCCGATCGGCTCGCGCGGCCCTGATCGTCGCCCGGCGGCCGGCCCGGTCGGGCCGACCGCCGCGCCGAGTCAGTCGTTGATCCGCTCGAACACCCGCAGCAGGGTGTCCCGGCTGTGCTTCTCCAGGAACTCGCTGGACATCAGCTCCTGCACCTGCACGGTCCGGCCGTCGTACAGGGTCAGCGTCGCCTTCAGCGGCACCTCCCGCGTCACCTCGACCGAGGTGATCTCCTCGTACGGCAGGTAGGGGTGCCGGCTGGCCAGCTCGCCCACCGGCACCGCGCCGACCAGCGCCGTGAGCCGCTTCTCGCCCTCGCTGGACTTGCCGGGGTCGGGGATCAGGACCAGGCCGTTGTCCAGCACCAGCACGTCGTGCTCGCGGCCGTCGATCTTGATGTTGGCGAGCCCGCCGATCAGGTCGGCGTTGCGTGCGGACGCGCGGGCCTGCACCACCGTCGCCTGCGCCGCGTCGACCCCCAGCTCGGCGAGGCGGGCCAGCGACTCGTCCAGGGTCTCCGGCGACACGGCCAGCTTGGCGATCTCGGCCAGGTCCCACCGCTCGCCGTCCGCGCCGACCAGCTGAGCCGGCCCCGACCAGGAGAGCTGCCAACGCGCCCGGCCCGAGCGGACCGCCGCGTTGTCGAGCAGCGTCTCCATCGGCCCGCCGAAGGCGACCGCCGCCTCCTTCCGGGTGGCGTTGGGGAAGAACTGCTCGGCGAACTCACCGAGTCGGCCGGCGCGGACCAGGTCCAGCACCGTGGGCAGGCCCGTGGTCGCGGTGCCGGTGAACCGGCCGGCCGCCCGGTAGATGCTGTCCGACCGCTGCTGCACCGCGGCGGCCACCGACTCGGCGACGAACTCGGGCCAGGGCAGGATCCGGCGCGAGCCGTGCTCGACCACCAGGCCCTGCAGCTGCCGCCCGGCGTCCGCCACGTCGGCGAGCATGATCCGGGCCGGTCGGTCGTCCGGCCGCGCCTCCGCCGCCGGTGCCTCGCCCATCGCGGCGACCCGTACGCCGATCGGGGGGTGGGTGTCCCAGCGGGACGCCCCCCGCTCCGGCGCGTTCTCGCGCAGCTCGTCGATCTCGGCGCGGCGGGCCTCGAGCAGTTGGGCGAAGCCGCCGAACAGGTCCTCCGGCGCGAGCCCGGCCGACCAGCCCGGCTCGACGTACCGGTCCATGTAGAACGCCCAGGCCGCGTCGAGCGCGGGCAGCGTACGCAGCGCGGACGTCGCGGCCTCGTGGCCGGCCAGTCGCACCGACGACCGGTCGGCCTCCAGCTCCTGCCGTCGCGACGCCGCGTTGTCGACCAGCAGGTAGAGCTTCGCGTAGCCCTTGAAGACCCACCCGATCGGGTTGCGCGGGCTGATCCGCTCGATGGTGCCCTCGATGGCCAGCCGGCCCCGGTAGGCGACCCCGCCGAGCCGGGTGTGCCGGCCCGAGTAGTGGCCCAGCTCGTGCGCGAGCACCGAGCGGAGCTGGTCGACCCGCATCGCCTGGAGCAGCGGCAGTCCGACGTAGAGGGTGCGCCGGCCGCCGACCAGGCCGAGCAGCCGACTCTGCTCGCCGACCGCCGCGTTCACCTCCGGCACCAGCCGGATCTCGTCGGGCGCGCGGGTGCCGACCGCGGCGGCCAGCTCCCGTACGGTGGCCCAGAGCTGCGGCGCCTCCCGCTCGCCCAGGATCAGGCCGGGCGCCGGCTCGTTCTTCGTACGGATCGCCTTCCAGAGCCCCACAGCGACCGCGCCGAGCGCGACCACCAGCGGGAGCAGCAGCTTGCCGGTCACCACGCCGCTGGTGTAGCTGAACAGCCACACGCCCAGCGCGCCGACGGCGGCCAGCTGGAGCAGTGCGACGACGTAGAAACCGATCAACATGACCACCGAGGCGAGCGCCCGGTACGTCGCGGACATGTCCTTCCCTTTCCCCGTGACAAATGCCCGCCGTCGATGCCGGGCGGGCCGCCGGGGGACCGTACGACGTGAACGCCGCTCGGACAACCCCCGGATGATTCCGGCGACCCTCCGTGGAGGTCCGACTACCGAAAGGGCGCGGTGACCGAGGGTCGGCGCTGAGGATGGGGCGATATCCTCGGCGGGACTTCCAGCGGGGCCGACCCGGCCCTGTACGACGGGACGCCGAGGTGGGCCGATGACGGGCGGGGCCGGCGGGTTGGTGCGGGCGGCGGTGGTCGGCACCGGCCTGATCGGTGGATCCGTGCTGCTCCGGCTCCGGGACGCCGGGCTCGACGTCGCCGGTTGGGATCCGGACCCGGCGACCCGTCGGTACGCCGCCGAGCGGGGTGTCGCCGCCCCCGACGTCCTCGAGGAGGCGGTCGCCGGCCGGGACGTGGTCTTCCTCGGCGGTCCCCTGCCCACCCTGGCCACGACGTTGACCCAGGTGGCCGGTGCCACCGACGACCGGTGCGTGCTCACCGACGTCGGCAGCATCAAGGCGGACGTGGCCACCGTCGCCATCGCCCAGGGGATCGGGCACCGGTTCGTGCCCGGCCACCCGATGGCCGGCGCCGACCGGGCCGGCCTCGCCGCCGCCGACCCGAACCTGTTCGAGGGGGCGGCCTGGGTGCTCTGCCCGGCGCCGACCGGGATGGCCGCGTTCCGCCGGCTCGCCGCGCTGCTCATCGACGTCTTTCACGCCCGGGTGGTGCCGATGTCCGCGCCGGAGCACGACACCGCCGCGGCGCTCGCCTCACACGTGCCGCACCTGCTCGCGGGCGGGCTGGCCGGGGCCGTGCAGCGGGCGCCGCTGCGCGACGCGGTGCTCGCGCTCGCCGCGGGGAGCTTCACCGACGGCACGCGGGTGGCCGGCGGCCCGCCCACCCGGACGGCGAACATGCTGCTCGGCAACCGGGACCGGGTGCTGGCCGAGCTGGACGTGGTCCGAAGCTTCCTCGACGAGCTCGCCGAGGCCCTGGGAGCCGGGGACGCCGAGGCGCTCACCGCTCGGCTCGAGGAGGCCCGGGCGGCCCGGTCCGCGCTGGGCCACCGCTCGTACACCACCCACCGGCGGGAGTTTCCGGCCGCCGCCGAACACGCGGGGGAGCTGGCCTACCTGCGGGAGCTGGGGGCGGCCGGTGGGCACCTCAGCGGCTGCCGGGTCGAGGCGGAGGCGGTCAGTTACACGGCGCACCTGCCGGCCGGGCCGACACTAGGGTGAGGAACATGGCGAACGTGCCTGTGGTGGCGGTACGCGGCGAGGCGTACCGGGAGGTGGCCCCCGAGCTGGCCCGGTTCACCGTCACCGCGTCCGCCCGGGACCGGGACCGGGAGACCACGCTGACCCGGTTGGCCGAGCGGGCCGCCGCCGTCCGGGTGCTGCTGGACTCGGCCGGGCCGGCCGTGGAGCGGCGGGAGACCGGCCAGCTCCGGGTCTGGCCGGAGACGAAGCGGTCGGGTGAGCGGGTGGTGGCGTACCACGGCAGCGTCACCACGACCGTCACGGTCGTCGACTTCACCGCGCTCGGCGAGCTGATGCTCCGCCTGGCCGACCAGGACCAGGTCGAGGTGGCCGGCCCCTGGTGGTCGCTGCGGCCGGACAGCCCGGCCTACCGGGAGGCGCGGCACGCCGCGATCGCGGACGCCGTGGCCCGCGCCCGGGAGTACGCGGAGGCGCTCGGCGCCCGCGTCACCGCCCTGCTGGAGCTGGCCGACACCGGCCTGGCCGCCGCCCCGCCGATGCTGGCGAAGGCGGCCTTCGCGCGGGCCGGCGGCGCCGCACCCGAGCTGGAGCTGGACCCGCAGCCGCAGCCGGTGCAGGCGTCGGTCGAGGCCCGGTTCACCATCAGCGAGCCGGTACTCGGCTGATGCCGTCGGCGCAGGTGCTCTCGCTCGGCGACCTGCTGGACCGGGCGCGGGCCCTGGCCGGCGCGGGCCCGCGACAGCTGCTCGGCATCGCCGGCGCGCCCGGCGCGGGCAAGTCCACCCTGGCCGAGCGGATCGTCGCCGAGGTCGGTCCGGCCGCCCGGCTGGTGCCGATGGACGGCTTCCACCTGGCCCAGGCAGAGCTGGTCCGGCTGGGCCGGGCGGACCGCAAGGGTGCCCCGGACACGTTCGACGCCAACGGCTTCGTGTCCGTGCTGCGTCGGCTGCACCGGCTGGAACCGACATCGGTGTGGGCGCCGGTGTTCCGGCGCGACCTGGAGGAGCCGGTGGCCGGGGCGATCGAGGTGCCGCCCGAGGTCCGGCTGGTGGTGACCGAGGGCAACTACCTGCTGCTGCGCGACGACCCGTGGGAGGAGGTGCGCTCCCTGCTGCACCAGGCCTGGTTCCTCGACCTGGACGCCGAGCTGCGGCTGCGCCGGCTGACCGCCCGGCACGAGGCGTACGGGAAGACCCCGGAGCAGGCGCGCGCCTGGGCGCTGGGCAGCGACGAGGCGAACGCCGCCCGGGTCGCCGGCACCGCCGCCCGGGCCGACCTGGTGGTCCGGCTAGCCGACCCCCTGCCGGGGTGACGGCCCGGCCCGGTGGAGCAGCCGGGCCACCGCCGCCCGTTCGCGGAGCAGCTCAGGTGGTCTGCTCCAGGCTGCGTACCGGTCGAGCGGGGTTACCCACCGCCACCACATTGGGCGGCAGGTCCCGCGTCACCACGGCGCCCGCGCCGACCACGGTGTTCTCGCCGATGGTGACGCCGGCCAGCACGATGACCCCGCCGCCGAGCCAGACGTTGTCGCCGATGGTGATCGGTCTGGCCGACTCCCACTTGGCCCGCCGGGCCTCCGGCTCGATCGGATGGGTCGCCGTGAGGAGTTGCACGTTCGGTCCGATCTGGACGTCGGCGCCGATGGTGATCCGGGCGACGTCGAGGAAGACCGCGTTGAAGTTGACGAAGGTGCGCGGCCCGATGTGGGTCTGCCAGCCGTAGTCGCAGTGGAACGGTGGCCGCACCCAGGTGTCCGCACCGAGCGAGCCGAGCAGTTCGCGCAGCACGGCGAGCCGGGCCTGCGGGTCGGCGGCCGGGCCGGTGTTGAAGCGCTCGGTGAGCCGGGCCGCCCGGTCCAGGTCGGCGACGATCTCCGGGTCGTCGGCGAGGTACGGCTCGCCGGCCAGCATGCGTTCCTTCATGGTGCTCATCGGGAGATCCTGCCTGGTCGGGGCGCCGGGCCGGCCGGCTTTGCCGGGCCGGTCAGTCGTTGGCGTGCAGGGCCGCGTTCAGCTCGATGCCCCGGCCGGTCCGCGGCTTCGCCTCCAGCGCGCCGGTGACCGAGTTGCGCCAGAAGAGCAGGCCGTCGACGCCGGAGAGCTCGCGGGCCTTGACCACCCGGCCGTCCGGCAGGGTGATCTTCGACGCGGCGGTGATGTAGCAGCCGGCCTCCACCACGCAGTCGTCGCCGAGCGAGATGCCCACCCCGGCGTTCGCGCCGACCAGGCTCCGCTCGCCGACGCGTACCCGCTCGGTGCCGCCGCCGGAAAGGGTGCCCATGATAGAGGCGCCGCCGCCGATGTCGGAGCCGTCACCGACCACCACGCCCTGCACGATCCGGCCCTCGACCATCGAGGTGCCCAGCGTGCCGGCGTTGAAGTTGACGAAGCCCTCGTGCATCACGGTGGTGCCCGGAGCCAGGTGGGCGCCGAGCCGGACCCGGTCCGCGTCGGCGATCCGTACGCCGGAGGGGACCACGTAGTCGCTCATCCGAGGGAACTTGTCCACCCCGTAGACGGCGAGGTGGCGGCCGGCGGCGCGCTCGATGACGCGCAGCTCGTCCACCCGCTCCGGGGGGCACGGCCCGGCCGAGGTCCAGGCCACGTTGGCGAGCTTGCCGAAGATGCCGTCGAGGTTGAGCTCGTTGGGCCGGACCAGCCGGTGGGAGAGCAGGTGCAACCGGAGGTACGCGTCGGCGGCGTCCTTGATCGGGTCGTCCAGCGAGCCGATCACGGTGACCACCTCGACCGTACGCAGGCCGGGCAGCGCCCGCTCGCCGATCGCGCCGGGCGGCAGGTCGAGCACGTCAGCCTGGTCCTCGCCCGGGACCAGGGGCAGCTCGCCGAGTCCCAGCTTGCCGGTCGGGTACCAGGTGTCGAGCACCAGGTCGTCAGCGGTGATCGTGGCCAGGCCGATGCCCCAGGCAGACTGTGCGGTCGTCACGCTGCTGACGGTACCGTGCCAACCATGCAGAACCCGTTGACCCCCGAGGTCTTGGCAGATCCGGTGGCGCTGACCCGCGCCCTGGTCGACATCGAGTCCGTCTCCCTCAACGAGAAGGCGATCGCCGACTGCGTCGAGGAGGTGCTGCGGGGCGTGCCGCACCTGACCACGTTCCGGCACGGCAACACGGTGATGGCGCGTACCGACCTGGGCCGGGCGCAGCGGGTGGTGCTCGCGGGCCACCTGGACACCGTCCCGCTCAACAACAACTTCCCGTCGACCATGCGCGGCGACCTGATGTACGGCTGCGGCACCTCCGACATGAAGTCCGGCGTGGCCTTCGCGCTGCACCTGGCGGTGACCCTGCCCGACCCGCGCTACGACGTCACGTACCTCTTCTACGAGGCCGAGGAGATCGAGTCGAAGTACAACGGGCTGACGCTCGTCTCCGAGGCCCACCCGGAGTGGCTCGAGGCCGACTTCGCGGTGCTGCTGGAACCGACCTACGGAATCGTCGAGGCCGGCTGCCAGGGCACCATGCGGGCGGTCGTGTCGACCACCGGCGTACGGGCCCACTCGGCGCGTTCCTGGCACGGCGTGAACGCCGTTCACGCGGCCGGGGAGGTGCTGCGCCGGCTGACGGCGTACGAGGCGCGGCGGGTCACCATCGACGGCTGCGACTACCGCGAGGGCATGAACGCGGTCGGCATCCACGGCGGGGTCGCCGGCAACGTGGTGCCGGACCGGTGCGAGATCGAGGTCAACTACCGCTTCGCCCCGGACCGTACGCCGGAGCAGGCCGAGGCGCATCTGCGCGAGGTCTTCGCCGGCTTCGAGCTGGCGGTGACCGACCTGGCGGCCGGCGCCCTCCCCGGCCTGACCGCCGAGCCGGCCCGGGAGTTCCTGGCCGCGGTGGGGGCGGCCCCGATCGGCAAGCTGGGCTGGACCGACGTGGCCCGGTTCGCGGCCATGGGCATTCCGGCGCTGAACTTCGGCCCGGGCGATCCGAACCTGGCCCACCACCCGGACGAGCACGTCGAGCTGACCAAGATCAGGGACGGCGCGGCCACCCTGCACCGATGGCTCGCCAGCTGAGCCCCGATACGTGACCGGGGGCCCGCGTCCGTGACGCGGACCCCCGGAAGCCGGGCCGGCGAGGCTCAGGCGGAGGTGCTCAGGGAGCCGTCCGGCTCGGCGGACTCGCCGGTGAGGTCGACGTGGTGGGCTTCCATCATGCGGGCGCGGCGGCGCTCGGCCACCACGTCGCGGATCCGCCGCTGCATCTGCCGCCGGATCCGGATCATCTCGGTGTTGCTGATCAACGCAGGCTCCTCCCCCGAAGGCGCGCGACGGGGCATACCCCGTATGTGAATACTAAGACGTCCGGGCGACCGAATTGGTTGCCCAAGATCGCCAGGAATTTCTCCGGCTCGCCGGCCTCCGCACCTGGCCGCGACGCCTCCACTACGGTGGCCCCATGAGCCACAGCAACGGGCGGCAGTCCGGCCCCGGCCGGCGCGGGGAACGGCACCGGGGTGCCGTCACACTGCGCAATCGGGCCATTCCGACCAGCACCGCCGACCAGCGGCTGCTGGACTCCAGGGGCCGCGGCGACTGGAAGACCAAGGACGCCTGGCGGGCGCTGCGCATCCTGTCGGAGTTCGTGGAGGGCTTCGACACCCTGGCCGACCTGCCGCCCGCGGTCAGCGTCTTCGGCTCGGCCCGGAGCAAGCCCGAGAGCCCCGAGTGCCGGATGGCCGAGGAGCTGGGTGCCGCGCTGGCGCGGGCCGGATATGCGGTGATCACCGGCGGCGGCCCCGGCGTGATGGAGGCGGCCAACCGGGGCGCCAGCGAGGCGGGCGGGCTCTCCGTCGGGCTCGGCATCGAGCTGCCGTTCGAGCAGGGCATCAACGACTGGGTCGACCTGGCCATCGACTTCCGCTACTTCTTCGCCCGCAAGACCATGTTCGTCAAGTACGCCCAGGCGTTCGTCGTGCTGCCCGGTGGCTTCGGCACCATGGACGAGCTGTTCGAGGCGCTCACCCTGGTGCAGACCGGCAAGGTCACCCGCTTCCCGGTGGTCCTGATGGGACTCGACTACTGGCGGGGCCTGATCGACTGGCTGCGGGACAGCATGGCCGGCGAGGGCAAGATCGGCCCGAACGACCTGGAGCTGATCTGCCTCACCGACGACGTCGACGAGGCGGTCCGGCACATCGTGGAGGCCGAGGCGGTGCTCTCCGCCGAGCAGGAGGCGATCCGGGAGGAGGCGGTCGCCCGCGCCGCCGCCGACCAGCAGGCCGCCGAGGCCGCCGGCGAGGGGCCGGGCCCCGAGCGGTCCGGGCCGCGCCCGGCGGGACAGGCCTGACCGGTGGCCGCGATCTGCGTGTTCTGCGCGTCCTCCCGTACGCTCGAGCAGCGCTGGCTGGACCTGGCGACGGAGACCGGCGCGGAGCTGGCCCGGCGCGGGCACACCCTGGTCAGCGGTGGGGGCTGCGTCGGCATGATGGGCGCGGTGGCGGACGGCGCCCGGGCCGCCGGTGGCCGGACCCTCGGGGTGATCCCGCAGGCCCTGGTCGACCTGGAGGTCGCCGACCTGGCCGCCGACGAGCTGCTGGTCACCGACGGGATGGCCAGCCGCAAGACGCTGATGATCGAGAAGTCGGACGCCTTCATCACCCTGCCCGGCGGGCTCGGCACCCTCGACGAGCTGTTCGAGGTGTGGACCACCGCGACCCTGGCCATGCACGCCAAGCCCATGGTGCTGGTCGACGCGGACGGCTTCTACCGGCCCCTGCTGGACTGGCTGGGCAGCCTCGCCGACCGCCACTTCCTCAAACCGGCGGGCCTCGACCTCCTCCTGGTCGCCGACACCGTCCCGCAGGCCCTGACCCTCCTCGAACCCCACCTCACCTGACCCCCACCCACCCCCGCCCCGCCCCCGTGATGTCGATCATGAGGTTGACGGCGAAGTCGATCTCCGTGGGTGCCGCCAACCTCATGATCACGCGGAACAGGCGGGTGGGGGAGGAGCGGGGGGTGTCGTAGGGGCGTGGTGGGATGAGGTCGTGCAGGCGTACCGGTTGGTGCGCCGGCCCGGTGGGGCGGCGACGGGGGTCGGCCGCCACAGCGGGGCGGGGCAGGGGGGTGGTCGGTCCGGTGGGCCGGCCGGCGCGGAGCCGCGATCCGGGGGGTCGTCGGGCGATGGCGCGCACCCGCCGTCACGTCGGCCCGACCCGGTGCAGGCCGAGGTCGTCGCGCACACCGACGGCCCGATGCTGGTCGTCGGCGGCCCCGGCACCGGCAAGACCAGCACCCTGGTCGAGGCGGTCGCCGCGCGGGTGGCCGAGGGCGTCGACCCGGAGCGCGTCCTGGTGCTCACCTTCGGCCGGCGTGGCGCCACGGACCTGCGCCACCGGATCGAGGCGCGGATCGCCGACACCGGCGAGCTTCACGAGAGCGGGCGGGTGGCCAGCGGTCCGCCCGGGGGGACGAGCAGCACCGCTGCCCGGCGCACCCCGGTGGTCCGCGAGCCGCTGGTGCGGACCTTCCCGGCGTACGCGTTCGGCCTGCTCCGCCGGGCCGCCGCCGAGCGGGGCGAGCCGTCGCCCCGGCTGCTCACCGGCCCCGAGCAGGATCTGATCATCCGCGAGCTGCTCGACGTGGTCGGCGAGGAGCCGGGGGAGGACCCGGTCGGCTGGCCGGAGGACCTGCGCCCCGCGCTGCGGACGCGGGCGTTCGCGCAGCAGCTCCGCGACCTGCTGATGCGTGCCGCCGAGCGGGGCGTCGGCCCGGTCGAGCTGGCCCGGTTGGGCGAGAAGCTGGGCCGCGCCGACTGGCCGGCCGCCGCTCGGTTCCTGCGGGAGTACGTCGCCGTCCTCGCGCTGCGCGACGTCAGCAACCGCGGCTCGATCGCGTACGACCCGGCCGAGCTGGTCCGGGCCGCCACCGGCATGCTGCTCGACGACCCCGAGCTGCTGGCGGCCGAGCGCCGCCGGCTGGCCCACGTCTACGTCGACGAGCTGGCCGACACCGACCCCGCCCAGCTCGACCTGCTCGCCGTCATCGCCGGCGGGGGCAAGCCCCTGGTCGCCTTCGCCGACCCGGATTCCTCCACGTACGCCTTCCGGGGCGCCGACCCGGCCGGCGTGGCCACCTTCCCGCACCGGTTCCGCACCGCCTCCGGGGCACCGGCCGCACAGGTCGTGCTGACCACGTCGTACCGGGCCGGCCCGGAGCTGCTGGCGGCGACCGCCCGGCTGGCCCGCCGGCTGCGCGGCCCGGCGGCCCACCGGCGGCTGCGCCCGTCGCCCGACGCGGCGCCCGGCACGGTCGAGGTCCGCACCTTCCGCTCGGCGACCAGCGAGTCCGCCTGGCTGGCCCACGCCCTGCGCGAGGCGCATCTGCTCGACGGGGTGCCCTGGTCGCGGATGGCGGTGCTGGTCCGCTCCACCGGCCGGCAGCTGCCGTCGTTGCGGCGCGCCCTGCACACCGCCGGGGTGCCGACCGTGGTGCACGGCGAGGACCTCCCGCTGCACCTCCAGCCCGGGGTGGCCCCGCTGCTGCTCCTGCTCCGCTGTGCCCTCGAACCGGACCGGCTGGACGAGGAGGCCGCGGTCGCCCTGCTGCACTCGCCGCTGGGCGGCGCCGACCCGCTCGCCGAGCGGCGGCTGCGCCAGGGACTGCGGGCGCTCGCGCTGGCCGCCGGTGACCGCCGCCCGTCCGGCGAGCTGATCGTCGAGGCGCTGCGCGACCCGGCCGAGCTGGCCACCATCGAGCGGCGCTGGGCGGCCCCCGCCCAGGCGGTGGCCCGCCTGCTGGCGACCGCCCGGCAGGCCGCGGCCACCCCGGGGGCCACGGCCGAGGAGGTGCTCTGGGCGGTGTGGCGCGAGAGTGGCCTGGCCGAGCGCTGGGCCGGGGCGATCACCCGGGGGCGGGCGGCCACCGGGGAGCACGAGACCGCCCAGCGCTGGCGGGCCGAGGCCGCCGACCGCGACCTCGACGCGGTGCTGGTCCTCTTCGACGCGGCGGCCCGGTTCACCGACCGGCTGCCCGGCGCGCGTACCGAGGTCTTCCTCGACCATGTGCTGGGTCAGGACCTGCCGGCGGACACCCTGGCCGCCAGCGCCGACCGGGGCGACGCGGTACGCCTGCTCACCGCGCACGCCGCCAAGGGCCTGGAGTGGGACCTGGTCGCAATCGCCGGGGTGCAGGAGGGCGTCTGGCCGGACCTGCGGCTGCGCGGCAGCCTGCTCGGCTCCGAGCGGCTGGTCGACGTGCTCGCCGGCCGGGCCGACGACACGGGCGTCCGGGCCAGCCTGGTCGGGCAGACCTCGGCGCTGCTCGACGAGGAGCGCCGACTGTTCCACGTCGCGGTCAGCCGGGCCCGGCACCGGCTGCTGGTCACCGCGGTCGCCTCGGCGGCGGTCGGCGGCGACGACCACGAGGAGCAGCCCAGCCGCTTCCTGCACGAGCTGGGCGCCGGTGAACCGCCCGCGACGGGTGGCGGCGCGGCCCCGGCCGGCCCGGATCCGGCACCCCGGCCGACCGGTCCGGCAGCCGCCCGCCCCGGGGAGGGCGCGACGCCGGGCCGGCGTCGGCAAGACCGCCCTCGCCCTGACGGGCCGGTGCCCACCGTGGACGAGGATCCGCAGGACGCGCCGCCCGCCGCCCTCCCGGTCACCCTGCCGCCGCGCGGGCTCACCCTGTCCGCGCTGGTCGCGGAGCTGCGTACCGCGGTGGTCGACCCGGCGGCGCCGCCCAGCCGGCGGCACGCGGCGGCGGCCGAGCTGGCCCGGCTGGCCGCCGCCGGGGTGCCCGGCGCGCACCCGGACGACTGGTGGGGGCTGCGCGGCCTCTCCGACGACCGGCCGCTGGTGGACGAGGGCGAGTCGGTCCGGGTCACCCCGTCGGCGATGGAGAGCGCGCTCCGGTGCAGCCTGCGCTGGCTGCTGGAACGGCACGGCGGCAGCCCGCCGGCCAGCACCGCGCAGGGGGTCGGCAACCTGGTGCACGCCGCCGCCATGCTCGCCGAGGACGCCAGCGTCGACCGGGCCACCCTGCTGGAGTACGTGGCCGCCCGGTTCGACGCGATCGAGTTGGCCGCCCGCTGGATGGTCGGCCCGGAACGCACGCGCGCCGAGGCCATGGTGGACAAGCTGCTGCGCTGGCTGGCCGGCAACCCGCGCCGGTTGCTGGCCATCGAGCACGAGTTCGCGGTACGCCTCGACGATTCGCACCGGCCGGTCGAGCTGGCCGGGCGGGTGGACCGGCTGGAGGTGGACGCCGAGGGCCGGCTCGTGGTGATCGACCTGAAGACCGGCAAGTCGACCGCGGTCACCGAGCGGGAGGTGGCCGAGCATCCGCAGCTCGGGGCGTACCAGGCGGCCGTGGAGGCGGGGGCGTTCGCCGAGTTCGGCGACGAGTCCGGGGGTGCCGCGCTGGTGCAGCTCGGCACGTCGGCCAAGGACGCGAAGGAGCAGACCCAGGCCGCCGCCGGGGAGGGGCCGGAGGCCGGCTGGGCGACCGCGCTGGTCCGGCGTACCGCGGATACGATGGCCGCGGCCACCTTCGCCGCGGTCGCCAACTCGAAGTGCCGGGTCTGCCCGGTCCGGACGAGCTGCCCCGTGTCCGGTCAGGGGCGCCAGGTCGTCGAGCCAGCCCCGGAGCACCCGTA
>NZ_JBEYER010000003.1:119688-128515 GCF_040634005.1 Micromonospora sp. NPDC007271 | reverse complement strand
CGTGAGCGCGAGGAGTGAGCCGGGGTTGCGAGCCCCGCAGTCGCGAACGAAGAAGGCACCGTGAGCGCGAGGAGTGAGCCGGGGTTGCGAGCCCCGCAGTCGCGAACGAAGAAGGGACCGTGACGACCCAGCCGAGCCTGTTCAGCGCCGGGGCCACGCCGGCCCCCCGGACGGCGGACGCCGGCCCTCGGTACACCCCGGTGGAGCTGGCGAAGCTGCTCCGGCTGCCGGCGCCCACCCGCGAACAGGCGGCGATCATCGCCGCGCCGGTGGAACCGCTGCTGGTGGTCGCGGGCGCCGGCTCCGGCAAGACCGAGACGATGGCGGCCCGGGTGGTCTGGCTGGTCGCGAACCAGTACGTGCGGCCCGAGCAGATCCTCGGCCTCACCTTCACCCGCAAGGCCGCCGGTGAGCTGGCGCACCGGGTGCGTACCCGGCTCGACCAGCTCATCCGCCGGCTGGGCCGGCAGGGCCGGGACCCGCACGACGACCCCCTCGCGGGCGAGCCGACCGTCTCCACCTACCACTCGTACGCGGGGCGGATCGTCACCGAGCACGGGCTGCGCGCCGGGTACGAGCCGACCACCCGGCTGCTCACCGAGGCCTCCCGCTGGCAGCTCGTCGACCTGCTGGTCCGCAACTACGACGGCGACATGTCCGAGGTGGACCGGATGCCCAGCACCGTCACCGACGCCGTGCTGGCGCTCGCCGGGGAGCTGGACGAGCACCTGGTCGACCCGGACCAGCTGGCCGCCTGGACCGGCCGGTTCTTCGCCGAGGTGCAGTCCCGCCCTGGCCGGGTCTACGCCGACGTGCGGAAGGCGTTGCAGCTCCAGCAGACCCGGCTGAAACTGCTCCCGCTGGTGCGGGCGTACGCCCGGCGCAAGGACGACTTCGAGGCGATGGACTTCGCCGACCAGCTCGCCCGCGCCGCCCGGGTGGCCCGGGACCATCCCGGTGTCGGGGTGATCGAGCGGGACCGGTTCCGGGTGGTGCTGCTCGACGAGTACCAGGACACCAGCCACGCCCAGGTGGTGCTGCTCAACGCGCTCTTCGGCGGCGGCCATCCGGTCACCGCGGTGGGCGACCCGTGTCAGTCCATCTACGGCTGGCGGGGCGCCAGCGCCGGCACGCTGGACCGGTTCCCCACCGAGTTCGCCCGCGCCGACGGCACCCCGGCCCGGGTGCTGAGCCTCACCACCAGCTGGCGCAACCGCCCTGAGATCCTCGGTGTGGCCAACGCGCTCTCGGTGCCGCTGCGGGCGGCCGGCGCCCGGGTGCCGGAGCTGCGCGCGGCGCTGAGCGTCAGGGACCCGATCCCGCACCGCAGCCCCCGCCGGCAGGCGGCCGGCACCGTGCACTGCGCGCTCCTGGAGACGTACGCCGACGAGGCCGAGTGGATCGCCGACAGTGTGCTCGCCGCCTGGCGCGGGGCGGCCGGGATGCCGGACGCGCTGCCCGAGCACATCCCGGTGCCCCGGCGGCCCACCACCGCCGTGCTGGTCCGGCTGCGCAGCCAGATCCCCGCCGTCGAGTCGGCGCTGCGCGCCCGGGGCCTGCCCGTCGAGGTGGTCGGCCTGGGCGGCCTGCTGGACACCCCCGAGGTGAGGGACGTGGTCTGCACGCTGCGGGTGCTCGCCGACCCGACCGACGGGGCGGCGCTGCTGCGGCTGCTCACCGGTGCGCGCTGGCGGATCGGGCCGCGCGACCTGGTGGCCCTGCACCGGCGGGCGAAGGCCATCGCCAGGGCCCGCCGGGAGCTGGCCGGCGACGACGGGCCGGAGATCACCGTGGACGCGCTGGACGACGCCACCCTGGTCGAGGCGCTGGCCGACCTCGGGCCGGCGCAGGCGTACTCGGCGGAGGGGTACGCCCGGCTGCGGTCGTACGGGATGGAGCTGGCGCTGCTGCGCTACCGGCTGGACCAGTCCCTGCCGGAGCTGATCGCGGACATCGAGCGGACCATCGGCCTGGACGTGGAGGTGGCGGTCCGGGCCGGCCGGGACGGCACCGGCGACGCCGGCCTGGCCCGCGGACACCTGGACGCGCTCGGCGACGTGGCGGCCCGGTTCTCCGGCGAGACGCCTGGCGCGACCCTGGCCGGGTTCCTCGCCTACCTGGCCGCCGCCGAGGACGAGGAGCGCGGCCTGACCCCCGGCGAGGTCGAGGTGGTGGAGGGCGCGGTGCAGATCCTCACCGCGCACGCCGCCAAGGGCCTGGAGTGGGACGTGGTGGCGGTGGCCGGGCTGACCCGGGGGGTCTGGCCCGGGCCGGTGCGCAACTCCGACCACTGGCTGGGCGGCCTGGGCGTGCTGCCGTTCCCGCTGCGCGGCGACGCCGACGGGCTGCCCGAGCTGGGCCTGGCCGGGGCGGAGGACCAGCGCGGGGTGGCCCGGGCGCTGGAGGACTTCACCGACGCCTGGCGGGCGCACGACGAGCGGGAGGAGCGCCGGCTGGCGTACGTGGCGGTGACCCGGCCCCGGCGGCTGCTGCTCTGCTCCGGCTACTGGTGGGGGGAGGGCACGAAGAAGTTCCGCGGCCCCTCGGTGTTCCTGCGCGAGGTGCACGACGCCTGCTTGGCCGGCGCGGAGGGGCACCTGGTCGAGGAGTGGGCGCCCGAGCCGGCCGGGGACGCGGTGAACCCGACCACCGAGACCGTGCTGCGCGCCGAGTGGCCGGCCGACCCGCTCGGCGCCCGCCGGCCGGCGCTGGCCGAGGCCGCCGCGCTGGTCCGCCGCTACCTCGCCGACCCGGAAGCGGCCCGCCGCTATTTCGCCGAGCTGGAAGCGGCCCGCCGCCACATGGCCGAGCCGGAGGCGGCCCGCCGCGGGGCCGCAGCCCTGGCGGCGGCTGGTGCGCCGGCCGGTGGTCGGCCGGCCGACGGTGATTCGGCCGGCGACGAGCCCTCGCCCGCGGTGGACCCGGAGGTGGCCCGCTGGCGGCGGGAGGCGGATCTGCTGCTGGCCGAGCGGGCGGAGCTGGCCCGCCGGGCGGAGGCGGTCGAGGTCGAGCTGCCCGGGCACCTGTCGGTGACCCAGTTGGTGGCGCTGCGCCGCGACCCGGTGGCGCTGGCCCGGGCGCTGCGCCGGCCGATGCCCGCCGAACCCAACCCCTACGCCCGGCGCGGCACCGCCTTCCACACCTGGCTGGAGCAGCGCTTCGGTGCCGACCGGCTGTTGGACGTGGACGAGCTGCCCGGCGCGGCGGACGACGACGCCGCCCCGGACGAGGCGCTCACCGAGCTGCAGGAGCGCTTCCTGGCCAGCGAGTGGGCCGATCGGGTGCCGGTGGAGGTGGAGGTGCCGTTCGCCACGGTGATCGCCGGTGTGGTGGTCCGGGGCCGGATGGATGCCGTCTTCGCCCGCCCCGGCGGCCGGTACGACGTGGTCGACTGGAAGACCGGCCGGCAGCCCACCGGGCGGGAGGCCGAGGCGGCGGCGGTGCAGCTCGCGGTCTACCGGCTGGCCTGGGCCGAGCTGGCCGGCGTGCCGGTCGAGCGGGTGGGTGCCGCCTTCCACTACGTCCGGGACGGGGTCACCGTCCGGCCGGCCGACCTGCTCGACGCCGACGGGCTGACCGCGATGATCGCCGGCGTGCCGGAAGTTCGGGCGTAAGCCCACCCCGGCCGGCCAAACCGTGATACCTTGGCTGCGTTGCAGTTTTGGTTTCCAGTGGCTCTGCGTGCGCCTGGCGGATTGTGGCCCCAGGCGCATTTTGTTGTGTCCGGAGTGCTCCAGGCGGGGCGACCAGCGGCGACAGGTGTGCCGGGAGGCACACCACCCATCCCGGTCCGCGACAGGCGCGGGCCGGATCGTTCCGTCGAAGGAGACGAACAATGGCCATCGGCACCGTCAAGTGGTTCAACGCTGACAAGGGCTTCGGTTTCATCACCCCGGACGGCGGCGGCGCCGACGTCTTCGCCCACTTCTCGGCGATCCAGACGTCCGGCTACCGCTCGCTGGACGAGAACCAGCGCGTCGAGTTCGAGGTGACCCAGGGCCAGAAGGGCCCGCAGGCGGAGAACATCCGCCCCCTCTGATCCGTCACTCCCGGGTGCGATGACCCCGGGGCGCGGATTTCCCGGAAAGGGTGGCTCTCGGATCGCCGGGAGCCACCCTTTCCGTGTCCGCGGGCCCGGCCTCCAGAGTCGGGGATCTGCGCGGGCGGCGTCCGATAGGCGACTGTTCCGCGCGGCCGTCCCGGGTTTGCTGGCATCGGAGGGAAGAGGTCGGGCGCGCCGACCCGGGCGCGGAAGGGGTGACCATGACAGGCGAGGCCCGGTCGGGGGCGGCCCGCGAGCTGCTGCTGGTCCTCGCGGTCGCGGGGCTGGGTCTGGCGCTCGCCATGGTGGCCGCGTTCGGGCCCTGGCACCCGGCCTCCGCCGGCCCCGCCCGGGTCGGGCTCGTCGAGCTGCACAGTCCGCCCGGCTGGGCGGTCGACGCGGCCGCGGGCTGAGCCGAGCACCGGTCGCCGGCGGAGCCGACAGCGGCGAGCGTGGCCCGGAGCGCGCGGAGCCGTACCCGCACGCGTCAGTCGCCCGCCTGGTCCAGCACGCCCCACCGGCGGCGGATCGCCTTGTCGACCGCGCCGAAGGCGGCGTCCACGCCGAGCCCCAGCACCAGGATGACGATCATGATCGCCATCAGCCGGGGCGCCTCGCTGAGTTCCCGGGCGTAGGTGAGCTGCGCGCCGATCGACGTCCGGGTGGCGATGACCACCAGCAGCTCGCCGGCCATCAGGCTGCGCCAGGCGAACGCCCAGCCCTGCTTCAGCCCGGCGACGATGGCGGGCAGCGCGGCCGGCGCGATCACGTACCGGTAGAGGTGGAACCCGCGGGCGCCGAGGTTCCGGCCCGCCCGGACCAGCAGCGGCGGCACGTAGTCGACGCCGTGGATGACGCCGTTGGCGACCGACGGCGCCGCGCCGAGCACCACCACGAAGAAGATCGCCTGCTCGCTGAGCTGGAAGAGCAGGATGGCCAGCGGGAACCAGGCGATCGACGGCATGGTCTGCAGCGCGGTGATCATCGAGCCGAGCGCGGCTCGGAGCACCTTCACCCGGGCCACGGCCAGGCCGAGCACCAGCCCGACCGCGACCGCGGTGGCGAAGCTGACGACGGCCCGTCGGCCGGTGGTGGCCAGGCCGTCCCAGAGCGCCGAGCTGACCAGGTAGTCGCCGAGGTCCGCGAAGACCACCGCCGGACCGGGCAGGGCCCACGGATCCTTCCAGCCGGTCCAGACCACGGCCTGCCAGGAGGCCACGGCCAGGGCCAGCGCGGCCAGCTTCGGCCACAGCGCCGCCCAGGCCCGGCGCAGTCGGCTCGGGCCCTGTTCCCGGCCCGCGATCTCCAGGGCGTCCAGGCCGGAGATCTCCGCGTCGGTACGCGCGGATCCGGCGAGCATGTCACTGGCCATGGCGGCCCACCTCCGTACGCAGCCGGTCGGTGACCTCGGCGGCGATGGTCGCGATCTCCGGGGAGTCGATCCGGCGGGGCCGGGGCACCTCGACCCGGGTGGACCAGATGATCCGGCCGGGCCGGCTGGAGAGCAGGACGATCCGGTCGGCGAGCCGGGCCGCCTCGCGGACGTTGTGGGTCACGAAGAGCACGGTGAGCCGGCGCTCGGACCAGATTCGTTCCAGCTCGTCGTGGAGGATGTCCCGGGTCATCGCGTCGAGCGCGCCGAACGGCTCGTCCATCAGCAGCACCGGCGTGTCCAGGGCGAGCGTGCGGGCCAGCGCGACGCGCTGGCGCATGCCGCCGGAGAGCTGGTGCGGGCGTCGGCGGCCGAAGTCGGCCAGGTGGACGGTACGCAGCAGCTCGGCGATCCGCGCCTTGCGCTCGTCCCGGGGCAGGCCGCGCAGCTTCAGCGGCACCTCGACGTTCGCCTCGACGGTGAGCCACGGGAAGAGCGCCGGCTCCTGGAACATCAGGCCCGGGTGCGCCTCGCCCAGTCCGATCCGCCCGCCGGTGGGGCGGTCCAGCCCGGCGACCAGGTTGAGCAGGGTGCTCTTGCCGCAGCCCGAGGCGCCTACCAGGCAGACGAACTCGCCGGGGGCGACGTCCAGCGAGACCCCGTCCAGGGCCAGGACGGCGTGCTCGCCCTGGCCGTACACCTTGGTCACACCGTGCAGCGCGACCGCGCCGGTCGCGCCGCGCGGGGCTGTCCTGGTCGACGTCACGGCTGGGTGACCTCGGGCCTGCCCTGCGCCCTGAGCACCTCGTTGAGGTACTTCAGGTCGTAGAGGCCGTTGAGGTCCACGGGCTGGGTCAGCTCGACGGCGACCGCGTGGTCCAGGCCGGTCTTCAGCGAGGACGCGATCGGGTCGTTGGTGAACTCCAGGGTGGGCCACGCCTGCTTGATCAGCTTGACGTCCAGTGGCTTGCCGGTGATCTTGCCGATGTGGTCGGAGACGGCCTGCTGGGCCTCGTCCGGCTTGCTGTTGACGAAGTCGTTCGCGGCGACCTGCCCCTCGACCAGCTTCTTCACCACGTCCGGGTGGGCCTTCAGGAACTTCGTGCTGACGATCAGGTTGGTGATGACGAACTTCCGGTCCGGCCACAGGTCGCGCTCGTCCAGCAGCACCGTGCCGCCGGCGTTGACCAGCCGGGAGACGTACGGCTCGGGCACCCAGGCGCCGTCGATCGCGCCGCTGAGGAAGGTCTCGACGGTCTGCGCGTTCTCCTGGGGGACGACCTTGACGTCGCCGCCACCCTCCTTGGTGGTGCTCAGGCCCTTCTCCTTGAGCCAGTAGCGCAGCGCCACGTCCTGGGTGTTGCCCAGCTGCGGCGTGGCGATCCTGCTGCCGTGCAGCTGCTCGACCGACGTGATCTCCGGCTTCACCACCAGGGCGACGCCGCCGGAGGCGGCGCCGGAGACGACCCGGACCGCCTCACCCTTCGATTTGGAGAAGGCGTTCACGGTCGGGTTCGGACCGATGTACGTGGCGTCGAGCGCGCCGGAGAAGAGCGCCTCGATGGCGGCCGGGCCGGCGTTGAAGGTCTTCGTCTCGAGCTTGACGTCGCTGCCGAGCTTCTCGCTGAAGATCCCCTTCTCCACGCCGACGACCGCGGGCGCGTGGGTGATGTTGGGAAAGTAGCCGAGGCGCAGGGTCACCGGACCGGACCCGCCGGCGGTGGCGTCGGTGGCGTCGCCGCAGGCCGCCGTGGCGCCCAGGGCTGCCGTGCCGACCAGGCCGAGGGCGACCAGCGGGACCAGCCGGCGGAGGGGAAGCCGTCTCATCGTCCATCCAATCCACATTATTCCTACTTGATAGATAGGAACAGTGGGGCAGGCGAAGCCCGGCGTCAAGGCCCATCCGCGATTCGGGACGGCCCGCCTCGCGTTTCTCGACAATTCCTACCTGTTCGATGGAGTAGGCGAGGCTGGTCGACGGAACGCCGCGCGGCCCGTCCGGAGCGCCGCGCCACACCGCCGGTGTGCGGGGTGCCGACGCGCTAATGTCGATCACGTGCCGACGCGGAGAGCGAGAATTCCAGCGACGAAGTACCCGGTCGAGCGGTTCACCCTCGACAACGGCCTGCGGGTGGTGCTCACCCCCGACCGCAGCGCCCCGGTCATCGGGGTGGCGGTGGTCTACGACGTCGGCATCCGGTCCGAGCCGGAGGGGCGCACCGGCTTCGCCCACCTCTTCGAGCACCTGATGTTCCAGGGCTCGGAGAACCTGGAGAAGCTGGCCCACTTCCGGCACGTCCAGGGCGCCGGGGGCACCTTCAACGGCTCCACCCACCTCGACTACACCGACTACTTCGAGACCCTGCCCAGCAACGCGCTGGAACGGGCGCTCTTCCTGGAGGCCGACCGGATGCGCGGCCCCCGGCTGACCGAGGAGAACCTGCGCAACCAGGTCGACGTGGTCAAGGAGGAGATCCGGGTCAATGTGCTCAACCGGCCGTACGGCGGTTTCCCCTGGCTGACCCTGCCGCCGGTCATGTTCGACACCTTCCCCAACGCGCACGACGGCTACGGCTCCTTCGACGACCTGGAGTCGGCCACCGTCGCCGACGCCGCCGACTTCTTCCGGCGCTACTACGCCAGCGGCAACGCGGTCCTCGCCGTCAGCGGCGACATCGACGTGGCCGAGGCGACGGAGCTGATCGAGCGGCACTTCGGGGACGTGCCGGCCCGGCCAGCCCCGGCCCGTCCCGACTTCGCCGAGCCCGACCTGACCGCCGAGCGGCGCCGGTCGTACACGGACAAGCTGGCCCCGCTGCCGGCGGTGGCCGGGGCCTGGCGGGTGCCCGACCCGGTGACCGACTTCGTCGGCTACCTGCCGTACGTGGTGCTGGCCGAGGTGCTCACCGACGGGGACGCGTCCCGGCTGGTCGAACGGCTGGTCCAGCGGGACCGCACGGTCACCAGTCTCGGCGGCTACCTCGGCTTCATGGGCGACCCGTTCGACGTGCGCGATCCCACCGCGCTGCTGCTCCAGGCCCACCTGCCGCCCGGCGGCGACGTGGACAAGGTGCTGCGCACTATCGACGAGGAGTTGGACCGGCTCGCCACCGACGGGCTGACCGAGGGGGAGCTGGCCCGTACCCAGGCCCGGATGGCCACCCACCTGCTGCGGGACACCGACGCGGTGCTCGGCCGGGCGCTGCGGATGGCCGTGCTCGAACAGCAGCGCGGCGAGCCGGGCCTGCTCAACGAGCTGCCCCGACTGGTCGGCGAGGTGACCGAGGAGCAGGTCCAGGCCGCCGCCGCCGCCCTGCGGCCGGAGCGCCGCGCGTCGATCGAGGTAATTGCCGGAGGTGGCCGGTGAGCGCGAGGAGTGAGCCGGGTTTGCGAGCCCCGCAGTCGCGAACGGA
>NZ_JBEYER010000003.1:87446-119588 GCF_040634005.1 Micromonospora sp. NPDC007271 | reverse complement strand
AGCGCGAGGAGTGAGCCGGGTTTGCGAGCCCCGCAGTCGCGAACGGAGGAGGGCCAGTGACGGCGATCGTGGAGACCGGGGCCCGGCCGCTGCCGCCGCTCGGCCCCACCCGCAAGCTCAAGCTGCCGACCCAGGCCGAGCGCACGCTCACCAACGGGCTCACCGTGATCGCGGTACGCCGGAAGGCGGTCCCGCTGGTCGAGCTGCGGCTCTGGATGCCGTTCGGGCGCGCTCACCTGGCGCGTGGCGCGATGCTGGCGCAGACCATCCTCTCCGGCACGGCGACTCACACCGCGACCCAGATCGCCGCCGAGCTGCAGAAGGTCGGCGGGGGCCTCTCCGCCGGGATCGATCCTGACCGGCTGATGCTCTCCGGGGCCAGCCTGGTCAGCGGCCTGGGCAGGATGCTGGAGCTGCTCGCCGACGTGCTCACCGGGGCGATCTACCCCGCCGACTGGGTGGAGACCGAGCGGGACCGGCTGGTCGACCGGATCCAGGTCGCCCGGAGCCAGCCCGCCCACCTGGCCCGGACCGCGCTGCTCAAGCGGATCTACGGCCGCCACCCGTACGCGGTGCAGACCCCCGAGCCGGACCAGGTCCGTACGGTCCGCCCGCCCGTGCTGCGCCGGCTGCACGCCGATCGGGTGCACCCGGCCGGTGCGGTGCTGGTGCTGGTCGGCGACGTGCACCCGGACCGGGCGTTGGACGCCGCCGAGCAGGCACTGTCCGGGTGGAGCGGTGCCGGGCACACGGAGGAGCTGCCGCCGGCCCCGCCGCTGGAGCCCGGCCCGCTGCTGCTGGTCGACCGGCCCGGTTCGGTGCAGTCCTCGTTGCGGGTCGCCCTGCCGGCGGTGCCCCGCACCCACCCCGACCACGCCGCGCTGCAGCTGGCCAACCTGGTCTTCGGCGGCTACTTCTCCTCCCGTTGGGTGGAGAACATCCGCGAGGACAAGGGCTACACGTACGGGCCGCATTCGCTGATCGAGCACTCGGTGGCCGGGTCGGTGCTGGTCGCCGGTGCCGAGGTGGCCACCGAGGTGACCGGCCCCGCGCTGCTGGAGACCATGTACGAGCTGGGCCGCCTGGCCGCGCTCCCGCCCAAGCCGGACGAGCTGGAGCAGGCCCGGCAGTACGCCCTCGGCACGCTCCAGCTCGGCATGTCCACCCAGGCCGGGCTGGCCTCGCTGACCAGCGCGTACGCCGGCAACGGGTTGCGCCTGGACTTCCTCGCCGAGCACGCCGCCCGGCTGGCGAAGGCGACGGTGGACGACGTGGCCGAGGTGGCGGCGCGCTATCTCGCCCCGGCGAAGGCGGTCACGGTGGTCCTCGGCGACGCCGAGCGGGTCGCGGAGCCGCTGGCCGCGCTCACCCCCGTGCGGACGGAACCGGCGTGAGCGCGCGAACCGTCAGGCTCAGCAGCGGGGCGGCGGCGTGAGCGGCGAGACCACTCCGCCGCTGGCCCGGTCGACGCTGGACCGGGCGGCGCACCGGCGTACCGACCCGGACTGGCTCGCCGAGGCGTGGGAGCGGGCTCGGGTGCTGGTGCTGGACTCGGCCGACGACGGCCGAGCTCTGGTCCGTGGCGCGGCCGCCCCGCCGGAGCTGGTCCTGGTCGGCTCGGACGAGCTGCCGGAGGTGCCCCGGTCGGTGCCGATGTTCCTCGGCGTCGAGCCGGACGGCGTGCCGGTCTTCGCGGTGGACGCGCCGCTGCCCGAGTTGCCCGGCACCCGCCGGGCCAACCTGCGCGAGGTGGGTCACCTGCTGGCCGACCGGGACGCGGGGATCTTCACCACCGGGCTGGCCCTGCTGAACTGGCACGTCCGGCACGGGTACTCGTCGGTCACCGGGCACTCCACCCAGGTCGACGAGGCCGGTTGGTCGCGGGTCGACGCGCTCGGCGAGCGGGTCTGGCCGCACACCGACCCGGCCATGATCGTGCTGGTCCACGACGCGGTGGACGGCCCGGAGGGGCGCTGTCTGCTCGGCAGCAACGCGGCCTGGGCGGGCACCCCGGGGGAGCGCCGATACTCCTGCCTGGCCGGCTACGTCGAGCCCGGGGAGTCGGCCGAGGCCGCCGTGCTCCGCGAGGTCCGTGAGGAGGTCGGCGTCCGCGTCGCGGAGATCGCGTACGCCGGCAGCCAGTCCTGGCCGTTCCCCGGCTCGCTGATGCTCGGCTTCCTGGCCCGCGCCGACGCCGACGAGCCGATCCGGGTGGACCCCGCCGAGATCGCCCACGCCCGTTGGTTCACCCGCCGCGAGGTCGGCGCCGCGCTGGCCGGGGAGCCGGTCGACGTCGACGGGGAGCGACTGGTCCTTCCGCCGCCCTCGTCGATCGCCCTGTTCCTCGTCCACCGCTGGCTCGACGGGCACTGCTGACCCGCCGCCACCTTGCCGGCGCGCCGGGCGGGCGGCCCGTCTGGAATACGGCCCCGGCCCGGAACCGTCGTTGCCGCGGCGGCTCCGGGCCGGGAACACGGGCCGTCGTGGCCGGTGCGGCGAGGAACGCGGCGGGGGAGCCGGTCCGGCCACGACGGGCGTCGGGTGGGTCAGCTGCCGCCCCACCGGTAGGGGTCGGCGGGATCGTGCTCCTCGAGCGGGAGCACCTTGACCCGGTGCCGGCCGGCGCGTACGGCCCCCACGCACGCCAGGGCCCGAGCCAGCAGCAGAGCCGCGTCCCGGTCCTCGGCGTGGACGACCTGGCGGCGCGGCTCCGGCGCGGTGGTCTCGTCGCGCAGTCGACCACCACCTGCCCAGGCGGCGGCGATGTCGGTGTCGGCGGCGGCACGGATCTCGGTGCGGACGATCAGGAACCGCATGATGTCCCCCGGGTGCGGACGGACGGATACGCGCTGGAACTTCCACGTCACTCTTTCGACATGTTACGCCCGGTGGCCGTCCCAGCAAGTGAAACTCGACGGTCGTTCGCGCCCGTGGACTGATCGGATGAGTCCAGGTCAGCCCGGTTGTCGGGGGTGGACACACGACGGGGCCGCCGGCGCGAGCCGACGGCCCCGGGGTGCTCGGCGGATCAGTTCAGCGCGAACTGCCCGTTCTTCGCACCGGCGATGAAGCCGAGCCAGCCGGCCCGGTTGAACAGCAGCACCGGCCCACTCGGGTCCTTGCTGTCCCGGAGCGCCACCGCCGCCGGCCCGGTCCGCAGGGGTGCGACCTCGACGCAGTTCGAGGTCTGGCTGCGGGTGCTCTTACGCCAGGCGGCGCCGGCGAGCTGCGGCGCGAGGTTGGACGAGCTGTTGCGGATCTCGTTCATGGTTCTGCTCCTGGTCTGGAGTGCTCCGATGGGACGAGTGACGCCGCGCGGGCCGGACGGAATGTCCGCTTGGATCACCGGTCCGGCGTCAGGCGCCCCGAGTCGCGGCGGCGCTGGGCCGGCGCCGTTGCCGGCCCGAACGCCGCGGTGGACTCGACCGCCGTTTCGGTCAGCCGTCCCGTCGCCTCGATGAGCCAGGAGAGGGTGTCCGATGCGGAGAGCGCCGCCGAGCATAGCCACTCGAAGGCCACTTTATAGCGATTTAGGGTGTTTGCCTCGGTCGACATGACGTCGGTGAACCCACCTTCGATGGCCAGCGTCTCCGGGTCGAGCGGATCGGCGAACCGGTAGACCGAGAAGGCGGTCGGCGGGAGGTACCAGTCGCCGACCCGGGTGTCCCGCAGCAGCAGGTGCAGCGTCACGTTCGGCAGCATGGCCAGCTCGCAGAGGTGCACGACCTGCTCGTGCAGCACCTCGCGCGGGCCGGCGCGGCGGCCGAGGGCCGCCTCCTCCAGGACCGCCGTGTAACGCGGCGCGTCGGGGCGGGTCAGCAGCGACTGGCGGGCCTGGCGGGCGCGTACCTCGGTCTCCGGATCCTCGCTCTCCGGGTCGCCGGCCTGCTTCGCCACCCTGGACGCGGAGCTGATCCGGTGCCAGGCGTAACCAGGGGTCTGGAGCAGCCCGGGGACCAGCACCGGGTTGTACTCCGAGATCTCGGCGCAGCCCGCCTCCAGCTCGGCGAAGGCGCGCTGCTGCTGGGTCATCACCGGGAAGTTGCGCAGCCAGCCGCGCATGTCGCCGGCCTCCACGGTGATCCCCAGCAACTCCTCGCGCAGTTCGCCGTCCGCGCCGTAGAGGGTCAGCAGGACGCCGACGTCGTCCGGGTCGGGGCGGCTGCGCCCGTTCTCCAGGCGGGACAGCTTGGACGCGGAGGCCCAGCCGATCCGCTCGATGACCTGGTCGCCGGTGAGGCCGGCCTGCTCACGCAGTCGGCGCAACTCGGTGCCGAGCCTGCGACGGCGCAGGATCGGGCCTGGTGCGGCAGGAGGCACGGTGTCCTCTTTCCGTCGACCGCCGCAGGACGCGACGGTAACTGTATGAAGTTCGCCCCCCACGGCCAGTATGGACGGCGCGACCGGTGTCGGAGGTTCCGGCGAGGGCGTGTCTCGAGACAAAAAGAGGACTCTGGCGGGTCGTCGGACCGGCCCGGACGAGAGCGTCCCGCCCGGACACCCGCCCCCGACGCGCGCGCCCCCGCCGGAGGAAACCCGATGCGCATCGTTCTGCGTCGCCCCGACTTCCGCCTGCTCTTCGCCGCCCTGCTGGCCAGCATGGCGGCCGAGTCGATCCTGCTGCTGGCCCTCGCCGTCTGGGCGAAGGACCTGACCGGCTCGGACGGCATGGCCGGGGCGGTCATCTTCGCGATCATCGCGCCGATGGCGTTGGCGCCGCTGGTCGGCTGGGTCGTCGACCGGTACCGCCGCCGGCCCTTCTTCCTGGTCGCCAACCTCGGCACGGCGGTGCTGCTCGGGCCGCTCTTCATGGTTCGCGACCGCGCCGACGTCTGGATCATCTACCTGGTGGCGGCGTGCTACGGCCTGTCGTACATCGCGTTGAGCGCGGCGCTGAGCGGGCTGATCCGGCACCTGGTGCCGAGCGAGCTGCTGGCCGACGCGAACGGGGTGCTGCAGACCGTACGGCAGGGCCTGCGGCTGGTCGGCCCGCTCGCCGGTGCCGGGCTCTACGCCGCCGTCGGGGGGTGGCTGCTGGTCACGCTCGCGATGGCCGGTTTCCTCGCCGCGGCGGCCGTGGTCGGCCTGCTCCGGGTCACCGAGTCCGGGCCGCCCGGCGCCGAGCTGCGCTGGCCGGCCGAGCTGGGCGCCGGCCTGCGACACCTGGCCGGCGAGGCCGCGCTGCGCCGGGCCCTGTTCGGCTACGGGCTCGGCTCGCTGGTGATGGGCTTCACCGAGTCGCTGATCTTCGCGTACGTCGACCTGGGGCTGCGCCGGGACGCGGCGTTCGTCGGCGTGCTCGTCACCGTGCAGGGCATCGGCGGGCTGGTCGGCGGGCTGGTCTCGGCCAGCGTGGTACGCCGGGCCGGGGAGGTGGGGGCGCTCGCCGCCGGGGTGACCTGCTTCGGGCCGGCCGCGCTGGCGCTCGCGTACCCCCGGCTCTGGCTCGGCGTGGTGGCGCTGGTCCTGGCCGGGGTGTCGCTGCCGTTGACCATGGTGGGGCTCAACACGCTGATCCAGCGGCGTACCCCGCCGGGGCTGCTCGGCCGGGTGGCCGCCGCCTCCGAGGCGCTGGTCAGCGGTCCGCAGGCGCTCTCCATCGGCACCGGCGCCCTGCTGGTCGGCGTCGTCGACTACCGCCTGCTGTTCGCCCTGGTCGGCGTGGTCACCATCGCCGCCGGGGGGTACCTCTGGCGCAACCGGGGCCTCACCCCGCCACCGTCAGCCCCCACTCCCGTCCCCGCCCCCCGCCGCTCCCCGGAGGCCGCCGTTGATCACGAGGTTGTGGTCGCGACACGCCGGTCCCGAGGGCGATGACCTCCTGGTCAACCCGCTGCTCCGGGGGGCGGGGTGGGGCGGGTGGGTCAGCTGGGGAGGGCGGCGAGGTGCTGCTTGACCTGGGTGATCGAGGGGTTGGTGAGGGCGCTGCCGTCGGCGAAACGCAGGGTCGGGACCGTCTGGTTGCCGCCGTTGACGCTCATCACGAACTCCGCGGCCTTCGGGTCCTGCTCGATGTCGACCACCTCGTACGCGATGCCCTCCCGGTCGAGCTGCGACTTCAGCCGGTGGCAGTAGCCGCACCACGGGGTGGAATACATCGTCAGCATGGTCAGGTCCTCCAAGGGGATGGCTCGCGCCCGGTCCGGTCAGGCCAGGCTAACCGCTGCAACATCGTCGGGGGCTGAGAGGATTCCTTCCTGTGGTGGTTCACTCAGCGGCGGAACGGGTGCTCGCCGGACTGGATCCGGAGCAGCGGTCCGCGGTGACCGCCCCGACCGGTCCGGTCTGCATCCTGGCCGGCGCCGGGACGGGCAAGACCCGTGCGGTGACCGCCCGGATCGCCCACCGCGCGCTCACCGGTGACATCTCCGCCCGGCACGTGCTGGCGGTCACCTTCACCGCCCGCGCCGCCGCCGAGATGAGGGCCCGGCTCACCGCGCTGGGGGTCGCCGCCGTGCAGGCGCGTACCTTCCATGCGGCGGCGCTGCGCCAGGTGCGCTACTTCGCGCCCCGGCTGCTCGACGGGCGCGCCCTGCCCGAGTTGCTGGACAGCAAGGTCCGGGTGGTCACCCTGGCCGCCGCCAAGGTCGGCCTGCGCGCCGACCGGGCCGCCGCCCGCGACCTCGCCGGCGAGATCGAGTGGGCCAAGTCGTCCCTGGTCGAGCCCGGGGAGTACGTGGTGGCCGCGGCCAAGGCGCTGCGCGAGACCCCGTACGAGCCGGCGAAGGTCGCCGAGGTCTTCGCGGCGTACGAGCGGCTCAAGCGGAGCACCGGCGTGATCGACTTCGAGGACCTGCTGCGGGCCGCGGTCTGGGGCATCGAGGAGCACGCCGACGTCGCCGAGCAGGTACGCGGCCAGTACCGGCACTTCGTCGTCGACGAGTACCAGGACGTCAACCCGCTCCAGCAGCGGCTGCTGGACGCCTGGCTCGGCGGCCGGGACGACCTCACCGTGGTCGGCGACGCCAGCCAGACGATCTACTCGTTCACCGGGGCGACCTCGTCGTACCTGGTCGACTTCCCGCGCCGGTACCGCCACGCCACGGTGGTCCGGCTGGTCCGCGACTACCGCTCCACCCCACAGGTGGTCGGGCTGGCCAACGCGGTGATCTCGCCGGCCCGGGGCGCCGAGGCCCGGCTGCGGCTGGAGCTGCACGGCCAGCGCCCGCCGGGCCCGGAACCCGAGCTGCGGATCTTCACCGACGAGCCGGCCGAGGCCAACGCGGTCGCCACCCGCTGCCGGACGCTGATCGACGGCGGCACTCCGGCCCGGGAGATCGCGGTGCTGTTCCGCACCAACGCCCAGTCCGAGGCGTACGAGAAGGCGCTCACCGAGGCCCGGGTGCCGTACCAGGTGCAGGGGGCGGAACGCTTCTTCGAGCGGCCCGAGGTACGTCAGGCGATGGTGGCCCTGCGCGCCGCCACCCGCTCGATCGACGGCTCCGTCCCGCTGCCGGCCGCCGTGATCGAAGGGCTGGCCGCGGTCGGCTGGGCGCCTGACGCGCCCCCGCCCGGTGGCGCCGCCCGGGAGCGGTGGGAGGCGCTCGCCGCCCTGGTCCAGCTGGCCGAGGAGTACGCGGCCACCCCGCCGGTGGTGCCGATCGGGGAGGCCGCCGCCGTCGAGCGCCCGGTGACCCTCGCCGACTTCACCGAGGAGTTGGCCCGGCGGGCGGCGCAGCAGCACGTACCCACCGTGGAGGGGGTCACGCTGGCCTCGCTGCACTCCGCCAAGGGCCTGGAGTGGGACGCCGTCTTCCTGGTCGGCCTCGTCGAGGGCACCCTGCCCACCTCGTACGCGAAGACTCCCGAGCAGGTCGAGGAGGAACGCCGACTGCTCTACGTCGGGATCACCCGGGCGCGGGAACGGCTCTGGCTGTCGTACGCCGCGGCCCGCTCGCCCGGCGGACGGGCCCGGCGGCCGTCCCGGTTCCTGCCGCAGCTCGACCGCTCGGGCGGCACCGAGCGGGCCGGTGCCGGCGCGGCCCGGCGGACCGAGCGGCGCCGGACCCAGGTGGTCTCCTGCCGGATCTGCGGGGCCACCCTGCTCGCCGGGGCGGACCGCAAGCTGGGGCGCTGTCCGACCTGCCCGTCCGACGTCGACGAGGAGCTGCACGCGCGGCTGCGCGAGTGGCGGCAGCGGGTGGCCGAGGCGCAGCGGGTGCCGGCGTACGTCGTCTTCACCGACGCGACGCTCACCGCGCTGGCCGAGCGCAAGCCGGGACGCAGCGAGGAACTCATCGCGATCGCCGGGATCGGCCCCCGCAAACTGGGACTTTACGGCGATACCGTGCTGGCCCTCGTGGCGGGCGCGGCGGTGGACGATGTCTGCCCACAGAAAAGTTTCGAATCTGACCGTTAAATCGTTTGCCCTCGCCCCGAGGCGAGGAATAGCCTCAGGGCACACCTCGCGAGCGGCGCCATTCGGGCTGCTCACGGGGGACGAGTCCATGGTCGGCACGAGGAAGTCAGGGAGGTGGCACCAATGAGGATCTTCATCTATGAGCGTCCGGCGGCGATGCCAGCTGCCTGCGCTCCGCTGTCGGCCGTCCGGGTGGCCCTTGCCGCTCGACCGTCGGTCCCGCAGCCGCACCAGGCCCAGGTTCAGGCCGAGCTGAACCTGACCGTCGCGCCGCTGGCTGGGTTCGAGGGGACCAGTGGCTTCACGGGCATGGGCATCGATGGCGTCAAGCGCACCGATGTCCGCGGCGTTCCACCTCGAGGTAGACCGGTCTGATCCACCAGACCACCGGCTCACCTCGAGGCCGCGGAACCCGCACACCGGGATCCGCGGCCTCAGTTTTTTTGCACCGCCGTAGTGCCGAAGTACGTCGGAAATGCGATCCACGAGATCGAAGTGAGAGAGAGGTGACCGGAGGATGAGTCTGGCGTTGGCCCCGCTCGACGTGAGCGTCGAGGTGGAGGCGAACCTGCCCTGCCGGAAGTTCGACCCCGACCTGTGGTTCTCCGACTCGCCCAACGAGCTCGAGCTGGCCAAGTCGCTCTGCGGGGACTGCCCGCTGCGCGTCGAGTGCCTCGCCGGGGCGGTGGAGCGGGCCGAGCCCTGGGGCGTCTGGGGCGGCGAGATCTTCGAGCGTGGCGCGGTCGTCCCGCGCAAGCGGCCCCGTGGCCGTCCGCGCAAGGAGGACCTCGCCCGCGACGCCCAGCTCCGGGTCGAGGCCGAGGCGCGGCTGGCGGCCAGTGGGCTGTCCGAGTCGCGCAACGCCGTCCGGTTGGCGGCCTGACACACCCCGTTCCACACGTCCGTCGCCGGTGACCCACCGGCCGAGAGAGAAAGTCGAAACCTATGCTGCACCTGTCGAACGGAACCGAGATGCAACTACTTCACGAAGCGTTGTCCCGGGCTCGAATGCCCCGGCCTCAGGCCGGCACCACCACGAGCACTGAGGCAACCCGTTCCGCCCGTACCGTCGCGATGAAGAGTCGGAGCCGATCGGCTCGCGACCTGGGCGTTCTCTAGATCCCTACCACTACGACGGGGGCGGCGGCCGGATGGTCGCCGCCCTCCGTCGTACCACGGCGGCGCCTTGTGCGGGACGGCCGCCGCGCTCGGCCCACCGGTGTGCGTACGCCCGGCTCCCGCGGGGCGCCGGTCAGCTCACCGGGGCGAAGCCGGGCAGCCAGCGTTCCAGGATCGCCCGGTAGGGCGCCTTCGCCTCCAACTGGCACAGCACCCCGATCGAGCCCAGCGTCACCCGGTGGATGAGCAGGTAGGACGGGGGCAGGTTGAGCTGCCGGCTCAACTGGAACGAGGGCGACCGGGGGCTGGCCAGCCGGGCCGCCTCGGCGCGCAGCCAGGCCCGGGTGAACCGGAACTCCTCCTCGGCGACCGGGGTCAGCATCGGCTGGAGCCACTCCAGCAGCGCCTGCGCGTCGATCGGCTCGGTCTGGCTGACGAAGCCCTCCTCGCGCAGCCCGGCCACCACCCCTTCGGCGTCGCCGCGGATCGCCCGCGCGGCGATCCGGCCGATCGGCTCGGGGGTGCCCTCCGGCATCCGCGCCACCGCGCCGAAGTCGATCACGCCGAGCCGGCCGTCCGGGAGCAGCCGGAAGTTGCCCGGGTGCGGGTCGGCGTGCAGCAGCCCGGCGCGCATCGGCGCGGACAGGTGCAGCTCGGCCATCAGCCGTCCGGCCTGGTCGCGCTGCTTCTCGGTGCCGTCGCGGATGATCTCCGCGAGCGGTATGCCCTCCACCCACTCGGTGATCAGCACCCGCGGCGAGGCGTCCAGCACCGCCGGGACGAAGATCTGCGGGTCGTCGGCGTACGCCGCGGCGAAGGTGCGCTGCGACTCGGCCTCCAGCTCGTAGTCCAGCTCCTCGGTGATCCGCTCGCGCAGCTCGACCAGGAGCGGCTTGACGTCCAGCCCGGGCTGGATCGCGCGGAACATGCCACCCAGCCGGGAGAGCTGCTTCAGGTCGGTGAGCAGGGCGTCTCCGGCGCCCGGGTACTGGATCTTCACGGCGACGTCCCGGTGGTGCGGTGCGCCGCCCGGTCCGTAACCCGGGTCGCGCCAGACCGCGCGGTGCACCTGCCCGATGCTGGCGGCGGCGGCCGGAGTGTCGTCGAACTCCACGAACCGGTCCCGCCAGTCCGGCCCGAGCTGCTCGGCGAGCACCTTGTGCACGGTGGCCACGGGCAGCGGCGGGGCGGCCTCCTGGAGCTTGGTGAGCGCCTGACGGTAGGGCCCGGCGATCTCCTCGGGCAGCGCCGCCTCGAAGACCGACAGCGCCTGGCCGAACTTCATCGCCCCGCCCTTGAGCTGCCCCAGCACGCTGAACAGCTGCTCGGCGGTGCGTTGCTGGATCTCGGCCGAGATGACGTCGGACGCGAGCCCGGTGACCCGCTTGCCCATGCCGAGGACGGTCCGACCGGCGAAGCCGAGCGGCAGAGCGGCGAGCTTGGCGGTCCGGGACACGGCCCGGCGCGGGATGTCGGTCACCCGGTCATTGTTACCGACTCGACGGGCCCGCTGCTGCTGCGAAGCCGGGAGCGGGTGGTCCCGATTTGGATCGGGCGGCGCCCGGAGCACCCGCAGGAGGGGTGCGGCGGCCACCGGCGGCGGCGCAGCAGACCGGCCCCGGCGATCTCCACGGCGCAGCCGAGGGTCTCCGGGGCACCGCCGTCGAGGTGGGCCAGCGCCTCCGCCGCCGCGTACGCCACCGCCGCCAGCCGCGTGGTGGCGGCGCAGGGACGCTCGGTCCCGTCGGCCGCCAGCTGGGCGGCGAGCGCCGGCCAGGCCGGGTCCCGGTCCACCCGGTGCAGGTCGAGACAGGCCAGGCACGGACCGGCCGGTGGGCGTACCAGCGGGCCGACCACCGGCACGCCACCGCGCACGTCGACCAGCAGGTGGGGCTGGCGGCGCTGCGCGTATCCGGCGGCGAGCAGAGCCGCGGGGCGGTCCGCGCCGAGCTGTACCACCAGGTCGACGCGGCCCCGGCGGAGCGGCCCGGTCGCCGTCCCCGGCGCGCTCCGGCCGAGCGCTCCCCGGATCGCGGCGGCCAGCGGACGGCCCGTCTCCGCGGCGGTGAGGCCGGTCCCGACCAGGTCGTCCGGGCGGACCGGGCCGGCCAGGTCGGGCGCCAGGTGACCGACGCCCGCCTGGGCCAGCGCGACGGCGATCGCCCCGCCGAGCCCGCCGGCGCCGGTGACCAGCACCCGGGCCGCCCGGCGGCGGCGCAGCACCTGGGCCGGCGTGCCGGGCAGCCCGGTGGTGGCCAGGGCCAGGGCGTCGGCCTCGCCAGCCAGCCGGGCCCGGAGCGGCCCGGCCAGGTCGCGGGGGAGCAGGCTGTGCGCCGGTACGACGAGATTCGCGGCCCGGAGCGTGTCCAGCAGGGCCCGGGCCTCGTCCGGCGCCACCTGGGCCCTGGCCGCGGAGGCGAGGACCGCTCGCTCGCTGCGGGTGCCGTCCAGCAGGTCGAGCAGGCCGGTGGCCCGCGGGTTGGCCACCTCGAGCAGGACGGCCCGGCCGGGCTCCAGCCCGAGCTGAAGGGTGTGCCGGTCCCGCCAGAGCCGGGTCAGGCCCGGCAGGAGCGTCGGGCGGGCGAGGGGAGTGCGGGCGCTCATGCCACGAATCGTGACCGTGTCCGCGCTACGCGTCGATCGTTGTCCACAGGTGCGCCCGACTGTGTTCAGGGCTGTCCACAGGAAAAGCCGGGTTATCCACAACTGGGCGGTAGCCAGTGTCGGTCAGCCGACAGCCCTGGGCCGGGCATGCCGCAGGGGAGGGTGACCAGCTGGTCGTCCCTCCCCCGCGCGATCCGTACGGATCAGGCCTTGGCCTTGCCGAGGATGCGGTTCACTGTTGTGCCGCACACCGGGCACTTGCCCTTGGCCATGTTCATGCCGGTCTTCGAGACCTCAATGCGCCCCTCGAAGTCCCGCTTCTCCTTGCACTTCACGCAGTAACCGTTGTAGGTCTGGGCCTGGTCGGCCACGCTAGCCCTCCTCGTCTCGTCCGCCGGGCGCGCCCGGCGGGTTTCCCTGCGGCGGGCCACGCGTGGCTCCGGCGCCGGGGGGTTCTCCGCGATCACCCGCGTGACCGCTGGTTGGCGGACCCTACCCAGCTCTGGGCGGTTCCATGTCAGCTGTCCGTCGACTCTGTGAGCAAGCCGACGACGAGAGTGTGCATGCCGCATTAGGTCGGATAAGTCAGTTTGGCGGGGACACGCCGGGTGAATGCGCTCAGACTCCCCTTCTGGCGGCCCCGGGTGACGCCCCGTCCGTAGATCACTTAACGTGTGCGAGGCGCGGTGGGTGACGGCCTGGCGGGCGGTTCCCGCGGCCACGAAGGGTGATCAGAGTCGGTCGGGTGGCCACCGCAAAGAAAATTTTCAGGACTCCTCGCGACCAACCACCACTTTCCGGGCGCGTGTCGTCGTGTTGACCCTTGCGGACCCCTGGTCATTACGCATTAGCTTTCCCTCGTGACAGTCATCCGAGGCTGCGCGGACCAGTGATGGCCGCGACGCGGAAGCCGGTCGTCGAGGTGCGGCGCAGTCAGCGCCGGCGACGTACGGTGTCCGCGTACCGCGACGGGGAACGGGTCGTGGTGCTCATCCCCGACCAGTTCTCCCGCGCCGAGGAGAGCGAGTGGGTCGACCGGATGCTGGCCCGACTCGCCGCCCGGGAAGGCCGGCTCGCCCGCTCCGACGCGGAGCTGCTGGCCCGGGCCGCCCGCCTGATCAACCTCTACCTGCCCGAGCACCGCGCCGCGGCCGCTCCGGCCAGCGTTCGCTGGGTCACCAACCAGAACGGCCGCTGGGGCTCCTGCACCCCCGCCGACCGCACCATCCGGATCTCGCACCGGATCCAGGACATGCCCGAGTGGGTGATCGACTACGTGCTCCTGCACGAATTGGCGCACCTGATCGTGCCCAGCCACAACGCCCAGTTCTGGACGCTGGTCGGCCGGTACCCGAAGACCGAGCGGGCCCGGGGCTACCTGGAGGGGGTCGCCTCCGTCGCCCTCGCCGGCTGAGTCCCCGCCGGTCCCGCCGTCGACGGGCCGTTGGGCAGGGGCCCGCTGGACCGGCGACGGCCGATGGGCGCGGCGCGGCCGGGGATCGGCACTGGGGTTAGGGTCGGGCAGTGGTCCGACGTGTGGTGGTGGCGTTGCTCGCTCCGGTGGTGTGGACGCCACCGGGGATCGACCCGACGCGGTGGCGTACCGCGCTCGCCGAGGACGTCGTGGACCTGCTCGCCACGCTGAACGAGGTGGAGACCGCGGTCGCGGTGACGCCCGGGGACCGCTGGCTGGCCGACGCCGTGGTGTGGCCCGGCACCGCCGTGCACGAGGTACCGGAACCGACCGTCAACGCGGTCCTCACCGCGCTGACCGGCTACGACCAGGCGGCCGTGGTGGTCGCCGACGCGCCGGACGTGCCCGGGCTCACCCTGGGCAAGCTGCTCCGGCCACTCTCCAGCCGCCCGGTGGCGGTGGCCCCGGCGGAGGGGAGCGGCCCCGGCCTGCTCGGCGTGGCCGCCCGGTTGCCCGTACCGCGGTGGCTGCCGGCGCTGGACCTGGACCGGGCTGCGCCGGCCGACGTGCGCGCGGCCGCCCCGCGCCCGGGGGACGTGGCGGTCACCGCCGGCTGGCGCCGCCTGCGCGGCCCCGCCGACCTGGCCACCCTCGACCCGGCCTGCGAAGGCTGGGAAACCACCCGCGCCCTGCTCATGGGCCGCCCCGGCTGACCGCTGCGGACACAGCAAGATCCGCACAACATCCGGGAAACCGTGGCCTCGGCACCAGCGCGAGGCCACCGTTCTCGTGACGTTGTGCGGATCTTGGGGTAGCGCGACCGGGGGGGCCGGTCAGGACTTGTCGTCGCCCTCCTTGGGGGGCTGCTCCTCAGGGGCGCCGGGGGCGGTGAAGTCGAAGCTGGCCAGCTCCTCGTCCAGGTCGCTGGTGGTCGCGGCGAACGCCTCCGGGTTGGCGAAGTCGCCGTCCGAGGGGAGCAGGTCGGGGTGGCCCCAGACCGCGTCCCGGCCGGCGATGCCGCGGTGCTCGGTCAGCGCCGCCCAGAGCACGGTCGCCTCCCGCAGCCGGCGCGGGCGCAGCTCCAGGCCGACCAGGGCGGCGAAGGTCTGCTCGGCCGGCCCGCCCGCGGCGCGGCGCCGGCGGAACGCCTCACCGAGGCGTACGACGTTGGGCAGCCGATCGCCGGCGGAGCTGTCGACGACGTGGCAGACCCAGCCCTCGACCAGGGCGAGCACGGTCTCCAGCCGGGCCAGGGACGCCTTCTGCGCCGCGCTGTCCTCCGGCGTGAAGATCCCTTCCAGGGCGATCGCCTGCATCGACTCCGGGTCGGTCGGGTCGACCCGGCCCATCGCCTCCTCGATCGCCTCCCGGTTGACCCGGATGCCGGCGGCGTAGTTCTCCACCGCGGTGAGCACGTGCCCGCGCAGCCACGGCACGTGCTGGAAGAGCCGCTGGTGGGCGGCCTCGCGCAGGGCGACGTAGAGGCGTACCTCGTCCTCGGGGAGCTCCAGGCCCTCGCCGTACGCCCGGATGTTGGCCGGGACGAGCGCGGCGGTGCCGGCCGGGCCGAGCGGCAGGCCGATGTCGCCGGCGGAGAGCACCTCGGCGGCGAGCGAGCCGAGCGCCTGGCCGAGCTGGCCGCCGAAGAGCGCGCCGCCCAGCGTGGCCACCATCGACTGCATCGGGCCGAGCTGGGCCCGGGCCTCCGGCGGGACCAGGTCGCCCATCGCGCCGACCATCCGGCTGGCCACCGGGTCGCAGAGCTTGCGCCACACGTCGAGGGTCTTGTAGATCCACTCGTTGCGGTTCCAGGCGACCGACGTCCGGATGCCGGAGGGCCACGAGGTGGCCGGCTCCAGCCAGAGGTCGGCGATGCGCAGCGCCTCCTCCACCGCGTTGCGTTCGAACGGCGAGACCGCCGGGTCGCCGGCGGCGGCGAGCTGACTCGCGGCCACCTGCCGGGCGAGGTCCCAGTTGACCGGCCCGCTGCCCGGCGCGGAGAGCAGGTGCTGCAACTGCGCCATGAACTGCTGCATCTGCGCGGGGTCGTTGGGGTCTGGTGGTTGCCCACCCGGGAGCGCGAAGCCGAACGGAATATCAGGCACGAGGTCTACGGTACGCGGGTGGCGCCGCAGGTCGCCGCGACGGCGTTGCGCCGAGGGCGAAGTCCGCCGGTCGTCGCGCCGGGCGGGTCCGCCCGGATCGGTACGCTCTGCCGCATGAGACGTCGCGGCGTGACCGTCCTCCTCGGTGCACTGCTCACCGCCCTGCTCAGCGTCGGGGTGCTGAGCGTGCCCATCCCGTACGTGGTGCTCGGTCCCGGCCCGACGGTCAACACCCTCGGCACGTCCGACGGCAAGGAGATCATCCAGGTAACCGGCCGGCCGACGTCCACCGCCGCCGGGCAGCTGCGGCTCACCACCGTCGGGGTGCAGCCCACCGTCCGGCTCCGTTCGGCGCTGGCCGGCTGGTTCTCCAGGGACGAGGCGGTGGTGCCCCGCGAGCTGGTCTACCCGCCGGGCGAGTCGCAGCAGGAGGTCGAGAAGCGCAACGTCGAGGACTTCCAGAACTCGCAGACCAGCGCGGAGACGGCGGCCCTGCGCCAGCTGGGCTACCCGGTCCAGGTGCTGGTGAAGGCGGTCACCCAGGGTGGGCCGTCGGTCGGCGTGCTCGCGCCCGGCGACGTGCTCACCTCGGTCGACGGCCAGCCGGTGACCAGCGCCGCCCGGCTCACCGAGCTGATCCGGGCCAAGCCGGCGGGCAGCGTCCTGAAGATCGGGTACACCCGGGACGGGCAGCCCGGGACCGCCACCGTGACCAGCCGGGAGCAGGACGGCCGGCCGCGGATCGGCGTGGAGATCGACCAGCAGCAGCCGCATCCGTTCACCCTGAAGATCAACCTCGGCGACATCGGCGGGCCGAGCGCCGGGCTGATGTTCGCCCTGGGCATCGTCGACAAGCTGGAGCCGGCCGACCTGACCGGTGGAAAGATCATCGCCGGCACCGGGACCATCGACGACGAGGGTCGGGTCGGCCCGATCGGCGGCATCGCCCAGAAGCTGGTCGGCGCCAAGCAGGCCGGGGCCAAGGTGTTCCTGGTGCCGGCCGACAACTGCGCCGAGGCGGTCCGCAACCCGCAGCCCGACCTGCCGCTGCTCAAGGTGGCGTCGCTGGACGACGCGCTGAAGGCGCTGGAGACGCTGCGCGCCGGGGGGCAGCCGACCCGCTGCTGAGCCGGCCGCGGCGACCGTGCGGAGGATCGTGACGTGACCTTGACCCGACGTGTTCAGCAACACCCCGTACTCTGGGTGCCTGGTCGGAGCCGATCACATCGAGCGTGCGGAGCCAACAGTGGTCATGCGTAGCAGCCCCCTGCCGAGGATGAGCCGGCGCGGACGGGTCACCATCGGAGTCCTGATCGGGGTGTTCCTGCTCTTCACCCTGCTCGGGTGGGGAGTCAACGCGTGGACGGACTGGCTCTGGTTCGACGAGGTCCACTACACCCAGGTCTTCACCGGGGTCCTCGCCACCCGGCTGCAGCTGTTCGCCCTGGTCGGGGTCGGCCTGGCGGTGATCATCGCGGGCAACCTCTGGCTGGCGTACCGGCTGCGACCGCGGTTGCGCCCGCACTCGCCCGAGCAGGCCACCCTGGAGCGGTACCGGATGCTGCTGAGCCCCCGGCTCGGCACCTGGATCGCCCTGGTCTCCGCCGTCGTCGGGCTCTTCGCCGGGCTGTCGGCGCAGAGCCGGTGGGGCCAGTGGTTGCTGTTCCGTAACGGCGGAAGCTTCGGCGTGAAGGACCCGGAGTTCGGGGTCGACGTCGGGTTCTACGTCTTCCAGTTGCCGTTCTGGCGCTACCTGCTCGGCGTCGCCTTCACCGCGGTGGTGCTGGCCCTGCTCGGCGCGCTGGCCGTGCACTACCTCTACGGCGGGGTGCGGCTGCAGGGCGTCGGGGACCGGATGACCAACGCCGCCCGGGCCCACCTGAGCACGCTGGTCGCCGTCTTCGTCCTGCTCAAGGCCGTCGCGTACGTGCTGGACCAGCGGGCCATGCTGCTGGAGTACAACGAGGGCGCCAAGCTCTACGGCGCCGGTTACGCCGACGTGAACGCGCTGCTCCCGGCGAAGGAGATCCTCGCCTGGATCGCCGTCGTGGTGGCCGTCGCCATCATCGTGTTCTCCAACGCGTGGATGCGGAACCTGGTCTGGCCGGGCATCTCGCTCGCCCTGCTCGGCGTCTCGGCTGTGGCGATCGGCGGCATCTACCCGTGGGCGGTGCAGACCTTCGAGGTGAAGCCGAGCGCCCGGGACAAGGAGGCGCCGTACATCCAGCGCAGCATCGAGGCGACCCGAGCCGCGTACGGGCTGACCGGCGCGAAGAGCACCGCGTACGCGGCGAACAACCTCGTCCCGCCGGCCAGCCTGGCCACCGACACCTCGGTGGTGCAGAACCTCCGGCTGCTCGACCCGCAGCTGGTCTCCGAGACGTACACGCAGCTCCAGCAGGTGCGCGGCTTCTACGACTTCGGCCCGAAGCTGGACATCGACCGGTACACGGTCGACAGCAAGACCTCCGACTACGTGGTCGGCGTCCGGGAGATCAACTACGGCAAGCTGACCCCGCAACAGAGCAACTGGATCAACCGGCACACCGTCTACACCCACGGGTACGGCCTGGTCGCCGCCCCCGCCAACCGGATCTGCAACGGCCTGCCGTACTTCGTCTCCGGCTTCCTCGGCGACGCGGACAAGGCGGCGCAGGGCTGCGCGTCCGCGACCGAGGAGATCCCGGCCCAGCAGCCGCGGATCTACTACGGCGAGCGGATGAAGGCCGACGACTACGCCATCGTCGGGCAGACCGGGGACCGCCACGTCGAGTTCGACCGCCCGACCTCCACCGGGGGCGAGCAGTACTACACGTACACCGGTGAGGGTGGCGTCAAGATCGGCTCGTTCACCCGGCGACTGCTCTACGCGCTCAAGGAGCAGGAGTCGAACTTCCTCCTCTCCGAGAACGTGACCAAGGACTCCAAGCTGCTCTACGTGCGCAACCCGCGGGACCGGGTGGAGAAGGTCGCGCCGTTCCTCACCCTGGACGGCGACCCGTACCCGGCGGTGGTGAACGGCCGGATCCTCTGGATCGTCGACGGCTACACCACGGCCGCGACCTACCCGTACGCGGAGCGGGTCAACCTCCAGGCCGAGACGGCCGACGAGCTGACCAACCGGGGGGCGACCTTCCAGCTCGCCCGGGAGAACGTCAACTACATGCGCAACTCGGTCAAGGCCACCGTCGACGCGTACGACGGCACGGTCCGGCTGTACGCGTTCGACGAGACCGACCCGGTGCTCAAGGCGTGGAACAAGGCGTTCGGCGGCGACCTGGTGCTGCCCAAGGACGACATTCCGGCGGAGCTGTCCGAGCACTTCCGCTACCCGGCCGACCTGTTCAAGGTGCAGCGCAACCTGCTCACCCGGTTCCACGTCACCGACCCGGGTGACTTCTACTCCGGCCAGGACTTCTGGCAGGTGCCGAACGTGCCGGACGCGCCGGACAGCGGGCAGAAGCAGCCGCCGTACTACCTCTTCACCCAGTTCCCGGAGCAGGACGGGCCGCGCTTCCAGCTCACCTCCGCGGTCACCCCGAACGGCCGGCAGAACCTGGCCGCGCTGATCTCCGGGTCGTACGTCGACGGCCAGCCGCGGCTGCAGGTGCTGGAGCTGCCCGACCAGACCCGCACCGCCGGCCCGGTCCAGGTGCACCAGCAGATGACCAACACCAACTCGGAGATCCGACAGCAGCTCAACTGGCTCTCCTCCTCCAACCAGGCGCAGGTGGAGTACGGCAACCTGCTGTCGCTGCCGTTCGGCGACGGCATGCTCTACGTCGAGCCGGTGTACGTCAAGAGCAACCAGCAGGACGCCTACCCGCTGCTGCAGAAGGTGCTGCTGTCGTACGGGGACGGCGGTTCCTACATGGTGCTGGCCGACAACCTCTCCGACGGCATCAAGCAGCTCGTCGAGCAGGGCAAGCGGGCCGGGAACGGCAACCAGCCCGCCCCGGGCGGCAGCCCGCCGCCGACCGGCGGCACGCCGCCCACCGGCGGCACCAGCCAGCCGGTGCTCACCGGCGAACTGGCCCAGGCCGCCGAGAAGGTGCAGAGCGCCATCGCCGAGGTCAAGGCCGCCCAGACGTCCGGTGACTTCGAGCGGTACGGCCGGGCGCTGAAGGCGCTGGACGAGGCGATGGCCGCGTTCCAGCAGGCGCAGGCGGCGGCCAACCCGTCGCCCGCCGCGTCGTCCAGCGGCAGTCCGCCCGCGTCGCCGCCGCCCGCGCCCTCGCCGTCATCGAACGGCTGACGCCGGTCCGACCAGCGAGCCCGTGGCCCCGAGACCCTAGTGGTCCGGGGCCACGGGCTCTTTGTCGTATACCGGACGGAACACCCGCAACCCGGCACCCGGTTCGTCCGTCAACCAGACAGGTGGACCGAGGGGAGGCGGGATCTCCAGATGAGGGACGCGAACAGCTTCGACGACTTCTACCGGAGCACTTCGGCGCGGACTCTCCGCTACGGCCGTGCGGTGGCGGGCGACTCCGGCGAGGCGCAGGACCTCGTTCAGGAGGCGTACGCCCGCGCGTGGCGGCAGTGGGGGAGGCTGGCCGCCCACCCGGCGCCCGAAGCCTGGCTACGGCTGGTCATCAGCCGGCTGGCCTCGGACCGGTGGCGGCGGTTGCGGGGCTGGCGGTTGGCGGCCAGCCGCACCGGCCCACCGGACGACGTCGGCCCGCCCGGCGAGGACACCGTGCTGCTGGTCGGCGCGCTCCGGCAGCTGCCGGCCCGGCACCGGCAGGCGCTCGCCCTGCACTACCTGTTCGACATGCCGGTGGAGGAGATCGCCCGGGAGGCGGGCGTGCCCACCGGCACCGTGAAGTCCTGGTTGTCCCGGGGCCGGGCCCGCCTGGCCGAGCTGCTGCCCGGCCTGGCCGCCGAGGAGCTGGAGGTCGACGATGTCGCGTGAACTGTCCCGCCTCTACCGGGCGCTGGCCGCCGACACCGACGCGCGGGCGCTGCCGGCCCCGGGCCTGCTGCGCCAGCGGGCCGACCGCCGGGTGCGCAACCGGGTCACGCTCGGCGCGCTGGCCACCGCCGCGCTCGTCGCCGGCACGGCCGTCGGCGCGCAGGTCCTGCTCGGCGGAGCGGAGACCCCGCCCGGGCCGCCCGCGGGCACCGCCACCGCCGCCCCCTCGGCCCCGCCCACCTCCGGCCCGCCGGCACCGTCGCCGTCGTCGTCGCCGTCCACCACGGCCCCGTCCCGTACCGCTGGTGGGCCGACGGCGAGCGCCCGACCGACCGCCGCCACCCCGACCAGCATTCCGGACCGCGCCTTCTTCGCCCTGCCGGCCGCCAACGACACCGGTACCGGCAACGAGTTCGTTCCCGGCCCGGTGCTGCCGGAGCTCTGCGGTGCCCGGCCCGGCGAGGCGCGGGTCGCGGTGCGCCGGGCGCGGACCCTGCCGTTCAAGCTGGCCGGTGCCGCAGCCGACGCGGTGCCCGACGGCAGCTACCGGCAGAGCGTGACCGTCTACCGGCCGGGCCGGGCCGGTGACGTGCTGCGGGAACTGCGGCAGGCGGTCCGGAACTGCCCGCGGCAGGCCGTGCCGGACGCACCGGGCGTGACCGCCACCCAGCGCCTGCTCGACGGCGCGCGGTACGGGGAGGAGTCGGTGCTGTTCGAGATCCGGACGCCGTACCGGGACGTGAACGGCGAGCCGGTCGGCGGCGAGGAGGTCCACCTGGTCCGCGCGGTCCGCGTCGGCGACGTGGTCACCGTGCTCTGGGAGCAGGGCTGGGAGGGCAGCTCGACCGACCGGGCGCAGTTCGAGGCGGACAGCCGGCGGGCGGCCGAGGCGATCGAGAGGTGGCTGTCCTGACGGCCGTTTTGCGCCCCGGGGGTCGGTGCGCTACGGTTAACGGACCGACGCGGGGTGGAGCAGCTCGGTAGCTCGCTGGGCTCATAACCCAGAGGTCGCAGGTTCAAATCCTGTCCCCGCTACCACGCCGGCACGGCCCCGAGGATCCGATCCTCGGGGCCGTTCCGTTTCTCCGGCCGCCGGTCGGGGCGCGAAGGGCGGACCCGGCTGATCTCCACGGCGGAGATGCGATAAGCTGTACAGGCCGACGCGGGGTGGAGCAGCTCGGTAGCTCGCTGGGCTCATAACCCAGAGGTCGCAGGTTCAAATCCTGTCCCCGCTACTTGTGACGAAGGGTCCCGGAGATCTCTCCGGGGCCCTTCGTCGTTCCCGAGAACTCTTCGATCCGAGCGGCTTGCCGGGCAATTTCTGAGAGACTACTCTCGAGACATGTCTCTCAGAAACTCGGGTGAGCAGAGCAACCCGTACGGCGATCTGGAGCTGACCGACCCGAAGGCGATGCGGGCGCTCTCGCACCCGGTCCGGCTCGCCATCCTGTCGCGGCTCCAGCGGTACGGCGCAGCGACCGCCACGGAGCTCTCCGAGCACGTCGGCGCGACGCCCTCGGTGACCAGCTGGCACCTGCGTCACCTGGCGGGGTTCGGGCTGGTGCAGGACAGCGGCACCGGCGGGGACGCGCGGAAGCGGTACTGGGAGGCGAGCACCCGAGGGTTCCGGTTCCAGTTCCCCGACGACGAGGAGGGGCAGGCCGCCAGCCAGGTGCTGAGCCGGGCGTTGTTCGCGCAGTACGCCGACGCCCCGCAGCGGTGGATGACCGAGGTCGAGCCGCGGCTCGAACCGGAGTGGCGGCGGGAGGCGGGCGTGTCGAACACCGGCGTACGGCTGACCGTGGCCGAGCTGGCCGCCGTCAACGCCGCGATCGAGCAGGTGCTCGCGCCGTACGTCACCCGGGACGCGGCCGACCAGCCGCCGGACGGCCGGCACGTTCGCTTCGTGCGCTACGTCATGCCCGAGGCGGAGGAGCGGTGACCGGCCCCGCCGCGCCCCGCCGATCGCTGCTTCGCGAGCGCGACTTCCGGTCGTTCTTCGTCGCGCACACCGTCTCGCAGTTCGGCGACCGGATCTCCGAGCTGGCCTTCCCGCTCCTCGCGGTGCTCGTGCTCGACGCCACCGCCGCCCAGGTGTCGGTGCTGACCGCCCTGGTGTGGCTGCCGAACCTCGCCGCGATCTTCCTCGGCGCCTGGGTGGACCGGCAGCCGAACAAGAAGCGGCTCCTGGTTGCGGCCGACCTGATCCGGGCCGCGCTGCTGGTGACGGTGCCGGTGGCGTTCGCGTTCGATGCCGGCACGCTGGCCCAGCTCTACGCCGTGGCGTTCCTGACCGGCGCCGCGGCGGTGCTGTTCAACACCACCTACCCGGCCTTCTTCGTGCTGCTCGTGGACCGGTCCCGCTACCTCGACGCCAACGGCGCCCTCAGCGCCAGCCGGTCGGTCTCGTACATCGCCGGGCCGGCCGTCGGCGGCGCGCTGGTCCAGGCGTTGACCGCGCCCGTGACGATCCTCGTCGACGCGGCCTCGTTCGTGCTCTCCGCCCTGGCCATCCGCCGGGTCCGACGGGACCGGCCGGTGCCGACCGCGGAGCCCGACGACTCCCGGCCGGTGGCGCTGTGGCGGCAGGCGCGGGAGGGACTGACGTTCACGTTGCGGCACCCGGTGCTCCGGGCCAGCCTCGGCTGCACCGCAACGGTCAACTACTTCAGTTTCATCCTCAACGCTCTGCTCGTGCTCTTCGCCAGCCGTACGCTCGGCCTACCCGCCGGGCTGCTCGGCCTCGCGCTCGGCGCCGGCGCGGTCGGCGGCCTGCTGGGCGCGGTCATCGCACCCCGACTGTCCGTCCGCATCGGCGTGGGCCGCAGCATCGCGATCGGCGCTGTCATCTTCCCGGCCTCGATCTCCCTGGTCGCCGTCGCCGGCGGACCGCTCTGGGCGAGGGCGCTGCTGGTGGGCGGGGCGGAGTTCCTCTCCGGGGTCGGCGTGATGCTGTTCGACGTCAACCTCAACGCGCTCAATGCCGCCGTCATCCCCAACGGCCTGCGCAGCCGGATCTCCGGGGCGTACTCCGCGGTCAACTACGGGATCCGACCGCTGGGCGCGCTGACCGGCGGCGTGCTCGGCAGTTGGCTCGGACTCCGACCCACGCTCTGGATCGCGGCGATCGGCGGCACGCTGTGCGTACTGTGGCTGCTGCCCTCGCCGATTCCGGCCCTGCGTTCGCTGGACGACCTCGACGAGCCCGTCCACAGCCGGGCCGGTCTCACCGTCAGCGGCCGGTGATCCCCCGCCGGCGGTGTTCACCCCGCCCGCCTGGCCCCGGTTGCACGGTTCGGCGAGGATGGCCACATGTCTGCATGGAACAGGTGGTGGGGCCGGCTGGGCGCGGTCCTCGGTACCGTCGTGCTCTCGGTGTTCGTGCCGGTCGCGGCCTGGGCGTCCACGGGCACGAGCGAGCTGGTGATGGAGGAGGCCCGGCGGCGGGCCCGGGGCGGTTTCGGCGTCCTCGGGCTGTTCTGCTGCCTGGTGGTGGTCGGGGTGATCGTGCTGCTGGTGCTTCTGCTGATGCGGCTCACCCGTAACCGGCGGGGCGGCCCGCCGCGCTGACGGCGGGCCCGGCCCGCCGGATCCGCCGCCGCGCCCCGGCCGGCGAGCCCGGGCACGGCGGCGCTCACTCGGCCAGGGCCGCGTTCGCCTCGGCCATGAACCGGGAGGTCGCCGCCCGCGCGCCCGACCGTTTGGCGCGGATGCTCTCGGCGGCCGCGACGAGCAGGGTACGCACCCGGGCGTGCCCCCTCGGCGGTGGCGCGGGCGCCGGTCCCGTCAGTTCGTCCAGTTCGGCGCCGAGGGCCACCAGTTGCTTGCCCGGCCGGTCGGCGACGCCCTGCTCGACGAACCGCCGCACCGGCACGCTGGCGTTCAGGCCGCGCTCGATGCCGAGGATGCGACCGGCCGCCACGTTGGTGGTCAGGAAATTGATCACGTCGACGACCAGCCCCGGGTGTCGGGTGCCCCGGAAGGCGGCCCAGTACATCGACGCCCGCGGCCACTGGGCGACCGGGGTGCCCGGAAAGGCGGTCATGCCCAGCTCGTCGTCGGTGCGGCGCTGAAGCTCCGGCAGCTGGTGCGACCAGGCGAAGGACGCGGCGGTGTGCCCGGTGACCACGAGCTGGTGGGCCAGTTCGCCGCTGTCCGCCAGCTCCACCAGCCCGACGGTGGGCGTGGCCCGGTCGAGGCGGGCCACCTCCCAGAACTCGAACCAGTCGAGCAGCTCCGCGGAGCCGAAACCGAGCTGCCGCCCCCGGTAGAACTCGCCGCCCTGGCCCCGCAACCACAGCCAGAGGGCGCGGTAGTCGCCGGAGGGATCCATCGTGCCGGCCACCCGGTTGCCGGACGCGCGGGTCACCCGGGCCGCCCACTGCCCGTACTCCTGCCACGGCATTCCGGTGTGCGGCTCGGGCTGCCGCAGGCGGCGCAGCAGGTCGCGGTTGTAGACGAGCGCGGCGTTGGTCTGCGCGGCGGGGACGGCCATCGTCCGCTCCTCCACCTGGCCGTAGCGGGCCAGGTGCTCCGGCAGGCCGTTCAGGTCGAGCCGCCGGTCGGCGACGTACCGGGTCAGGTCGAGGACGATCTCGCGCCGGGCGTACTCGGTGAGCACCGTGTCGTCGATCTGGAACAGGTCGGGCACGTTGCCCCCGGTGGCCTGGGTGGCCAGCCGGTCGTAGTAGCCGGTCAGCCCCTGCCAGGTGACCCGGAACCGGACCCGGGGGTTCTGCTGCGAGTAGAGGCGCAGCGCCTGCTCGGTCGCGGTGGCCCGGCGGGTGTCGCCCCACCAGAAGACCGACAGCTCGACCGGTCCGTCGTCGACCCGGCTCTCCTCCTCCGGCCCGCAGCCGGCCAGCCCGCCGGCGAGCAGCGGCAGCCCGGCCAGCGCGCCGAGCAGCCGCCGACGGTCGACGCCGGGGCCGGGCACGGACTGGGGTGCGTGCACGGGGTTCTCCTGGGGCGCGGGCGGCTGTTCCGGACGGATCATTTACCCAGGGCCCGGGCGAGGGTGTCAACGCCCGCCGGGCCGGTGGGACGGCCGGTGGCCGCACCGGGCGAGGTTTCCGCCGCGTGGTGTACTAGGCGCCGTGGAACTTCTGCACTCGGGCAAGGTCCGGGACGTCTACGCCGACGGCGACGACCTGATCCTGGTCGCCTCCGACCGCATCTCCATCTACGACGTGGCGCTGCCGACCCCGATCCCGGACAAGGGCCGTCTGCTCACCGCCCTGTCGCTGTGGTGGTTCGAGCAGCTCGCCGACCTGGTGCCGAATCATGTGATCTCGGCCACCGACGTGCCCGAGGAGTTCGCCGGCCGGGCGATCCGCTGCCGGCGGCTGGAGATGGTCCCGGTCGAGTGCGTGGCCCGGGGCTACCTCACGGGCGGCGGCTTCGAGGAGTACCGGCGCACCGGCACCGTCTCCGGCGTCGAGCTGCCCCGGGGGCTGGTGGAGGCGTCGATCCTGCCCGAGCCGATCTTCACCCCGTCGACCAAGGCCCCGAAGGGCGAGCACGACGAGCCGATCTCCTACGCGCAGGTGGTCGACAAGCTCGGCCCGGAGACCGCCGAGCGGCTGCGGCAGATCACCCTCGACGTCTACCGGCGCGGCGCGGAGATCGCCGCCGACCGGGGCATCCTGATCGCCGACACCAAGATCGAGCTGGGCTGGGCGCCGGACGGCAGCCTGATCCTCGCCGACGAGCTGCTCACCTCCGACTCGTCCCGGTTCTGGCCGGCTGAGTCGTACCAGCCGGGTCGGGCCCAGTTCTCCTACGACAAGCAGTACGTCCGCGACTGGGCCACCGACAGCGGCTGGGACCGGCAGCCGCCGGCCCCCGAGGTGCCCGCCGAGGTGGTCGAGGCGACCCGGGCGCGCTACGTCGACGTCTACGAGAAGCTCACCGGCAACCGCTGGGACTGAGTCAGTTGTTCCAGGCGTCGTTGTCGAAGAACCGCGACCAGACGTTGTCCACCACGCCGCCCGTGCCGTAGACGGTGTTCCCCTCGCCGTCGTCACCCGCCGGTGCGACCTGCGTGAACAGGCCGTACATCAGGTAGCCCGGCCCGTTGGGCGAGCCCGCGACGTGCCTACCGGCGTTGTGGATCCCGTAGCCGACGAAGTCCCGCTCCAACTTGGAGAGGAACCCGACGGCCACGTTGTCCAGCCCGTCGACCGTGGCCTGGACGAGATCCTTCAGCACATCGGTGTTCCCGCTGCCCAGCTGCACCCCGACGTCGAAGGCGAGGGACGTGCCGATGGCCGCCGCGCCGCCGACGCCGATCGTGTTGGCCGCCGTCTCGATGGTTTTCAGCACACCCAGCGCCGAAGCGGCGAACGAGTTCGCGGTCGCCTCGGCGGAGGCCGCCGCGGGGGCGCCGACCACGGTGGCCGCCGCCGCAGCGATGAAGACGGCGAAGCCGAAGAGGATCGTGGAGATCACCGCGTATGCGATGACCAGGCAGAGCAGCACCACGCCGACGGCGATCAGGGTCACCGCCACCGTCACGGCGACGACCTGGGTGCCGACCACCTGCACGTCGTACGCCTGCACGTGGCGGCCGAAGGCCGTCCGGTCCTCACCGCTCCACTGGACCGGCGACACGGCGGCGACCGCGTCGTCCAGGCCCTGCCGGGCCGCGCCGAGCTGGTCGGCGATCTCCATCCACTGCTTGGCGGTGGCGAGCAGCGCCTCCGGGTCGCACTGGTTGAAGTAGACGATCTGGGCGATCGGCCAAGCCGCCGGGATGACCGCCGCGGCGATCGAGATCTCCACCAGTGCGACCTTGGCGGCCGCGGCCGAACTACTTACCTGGGCCATGCCGTCCTCACCTCAGGCGATCATGATGGTGCTGGCCTTGTCCGCCGCTTCCCAGTTGTCGGCGGTGCGGTTCAACCGGGACCGCATCTCGGTGAGATGCTCGCGTTTGGTGCGCAGCTCCTCCTCGAGGAACTCCACCGCGGCGACGTATGCGACCGCGAGCGACGGGACCACCACGGTGAAGTTGCTGTGTTCGATGCCCCGGGTCTCGGTCAGCCGCGCGGAAGCCGCCTCCAGGCCCGGCGCCGTCTGCCTTTCGACCGCCTCGGCCAGGTCGCGGATCGCCGCCACGTCAACCTCGATCATCAAGCCTCCCCGCGTGGCACCAGACGGCGGCCATGCGGCCGGCCGGGCGTGAGCCTAGCAAGATCGGGAATGGATGGCTGTCCCGCCGCTGATAGCCTCCGGAACATGGCCTCCCACACCCCGGCGTCCGTCCCTGGTGGATACTCCGCGCGGATGGCAGCCCGGCCCGGCTGGCAGCGGCGGCTCCTCCCGTTGCTGTTGATCGCCGCCGCCCTGGTGCTGCCCGTGGTGTTCGCCCGCCAGGCGATCGGGGCCGAACGGGTGACCGTCCTGGTCGAGTCCTGCGACCTGAGCGGACCGAAGGCGACCCAGGCCTGCCGGGGCAGCTGGCGGCTGGACGACGGTCGCACCGTGTCCGGGCCGATCGACGCCGCGCTGCTGCACCCCGGCACCGAGATCCAGGGCTGGGGCAACGGCGAGCGGGCCACCGAAAGCCTGTTCACCTGGTTGGTCGCGCCGATCGTGATCGGCGCGGCGCTCCTGGTCGGGCTGGGGGCCTTCGTCGTGGTGTGGCTGCGGCTGACCTGGCGGGCACGGCGGGCCGGCACGGCACCGCGCTGAGCGCGTCGGCCAGCCGGGTTGGCCCGGCACGCCGCGCTGACCACGTCGGCCGGCTGGGCCGGCCGCCGATGTTCGGCGCCGCCGTGCGACGTCAGAGTGACAACTGGCGGCGCAGCCGCTCCAGCATCTCGCTGCTCTGCCGCAACGGGCCGCTGACCAGCTCGCTGAGCTGCGCCAGCTTGGCCTGCGCCGCGGCCGGGTCGCCGATCAGCGACTGCGGCCCGACCTGGTCGCCCGCCTCGCGCACCGCCTCGGCGGTCTGCCGCTGCAGGTCCTCCCGGGCCGACCGGAGCAGCTCCTGCAGCACCTCGGCCAGCTCGACCGCCGGCCGGCGCATGGCCCGCGGGTCGAGGCGCAGCTCGTGGGCCGGGTCGTCGGCGGTGCAGGCCACCTCGATCTGGCCGTCCTCGCTGACCGCCCGCCCGGTCAGCCCGGCCAGCCGGCCCCGCAGCTCCTCGCCCCGCGCCAGCTGCTCGCGCATCCGCGCCGCGATCTGCGCCATGGGGTCGTTGTTCTCCGCCGGCGCCCCCGTGGAAGCGGTCATCTGTGTGTCACCCTCGCATCGTCTTGCGGCATCCGCGTCGTGCAGACCGTAGCCGGAATCCTCGCTCCGCGCACCCGCGGGTCAGAGTGCCTGGAAGACGTAAACCCCACTGGCCGTCACGGCCACACCCACCATCAGCAACACGGCCAACGGGACGACCATGGACTCGGTGCCGGTGCCTCCACTGGGGACGACCAGGATCCGTGCCGGGCGCGAAGGGTCATAGACCACGGTGACCAGGCTGTCGGGCGCAGTGAAGAAGGTCTGGTGCCACCGGCCCGGCGACGAGGTCATCAACGCCCCGTCCGCGGTGCGGAAGCGCACCACGGGCGTGTAGCTCGCGCTGCTCTTGCTCCGGTGGACCAGCAGGTCCACCACCTCGCCGGGCACCCGCGTGCCCTCGCGCAGCAGGCTTCGGTCGCGCCGGAACCGGACGGTCGCGGAGACGATCAGGGCCAGTGCGAGGCCCAACATGACCAGTAGCACCAGCAGGGGCACGGGCATCTGCCTCTCCGTTCGGTCCCACCGCGCGCAGGTGATCCGCGCGCGGGTCACTCCACCCAGTCCAGGGTGCGCTGCACGGCCTTGCGCCAGTTGTGCAGCTCCCGGTCGCGCAGCGTCGGGTCCATCTCCGGGGTCCACTGCGCGTCCGCGCGCCAGTGTTCCCGCAGGGTGGCCAGGTCCGGCCAGAAGCCGACCGCCAGGCCGGCCGCGTACGCGGCGCCGAGGCAGGTGGTCTCGGTGATCCGGGGGCGGACCACCGGCACGTCGAGCACGTCGGCGAGGAACTGCATCAGCAGCGCGTTGGCGGTCATCCCGCCGTCCACCCGCAGCCGGCGCAGCGCCACGTCGGAGTCCGCGTTCATCGCGTCGACCACCTCGCGGGTCTGCCAGGCGGACGCCTCCAGCACCGCCCGGGCCAGGTGCCCCTTGGTGATGTAGCCGGTCAGCCCGGCGATCACGCCCCGGGCGTCGCTGCGCCAGTGCGGGGCGAAGAGCCCGGAGAAGGCGGGTACGACGTAGCAGCCGCCGTTGTCGTCCACCGTCCGGGCCAGCTCCTCGACCTGCGGGGCGGTGGAGATCAGGCCGAGATTGTCCCGCAGCCACTGCACCAGCGAGCCGGTGACCGCGATCGCGCCCTCCAGGGCGTAGACGGCCGGCTGGCCGTCGATCCGGTACGCCACGGTGGTGAGCAGGCCGTGCCGGGAGGCCACCGGACTGGCGCCGGTGTTGAGCAGCAGGAAGCTGCCGGTGCCGTAGGTGCACTTGGCCTCGCCGGGCTGGAAGCAGGTCTGGCCGAAGAGGGCGGCCTGCTGGTCGCCGAGCGCGCTGGCCACCGGAACCCCGGCGAGCACGCCGTCGGCGGTGCCGTAGACCTCCGCCGAGCCGCGGATCTCCGGCAGCATCGCGGCCGGCACCCGCAGCGCGTCGAGCAGCTCCGGATCCCAGTTCAGGGTTTCCAGGTCCATCAGCATGGTCCGGCTGGCGTTGGTCACGTCGGTGACGTGCCGGCCGGTCAGCTTCCAGATCAGCCAGCTGTCGACGGTGCCGAAGAGGACCTCGCCCCGCTCGGCCCGCTCGCGCAGCCCGTCGACGTGGTCGAGCAGCCAGCGCAGCTTCGGCCCGGCGAAGTAGGTGGCCAGCGTCAGGCCGGTGCGGGCGCGCAGCCGCTCCTCGTCGTACGCCTCGGCCAGGTCGCGCAGCAGCGGGCCGGTCCGGGTGTCCTGCCAGACGATGGCGTTGGCGACCGGGCGGCCGGTCGCCCGGTCCCAGACCACGGTGGTCTCCCGCTGGTTGGTGATGCCGACGGCGGCCAGCCCCTCCGGCCCGGTGCCGGCCGCGGCCAGGGCCGCCCGCACCACCTGCTGGACGTTCGCCCAGATCTCCTCCGGGTCGTGCTCGACCCAGCCGGGCTGCGGGAAGAGTTGCCGGTGCTCGCGCTGGGCGACGGAGACGACCTCCCCGGCCCGGTCGAAGACGATGCACCGCGACGAGGTGGTGCCCTGGTCGATGGCAGCGACGAACTCTCCGGTCACGGCAGCACCGTACCCGCCGGGATCGACCGTCGCCCGCCCCCCGCGGCTGCGTACGATCGGCAGGCGTGCCTGACATTGCCGTGTTCAGCGGGACCGCCCACCCCGACCTCGCCGCCGAGATCTGCGCCCACCTCGACGTTCCGCTGCACCCGGTACGGGTGTCCCGGTTCGCCAACGACTGCCTGGAGGTGCAGTTGCAGGCGAACTGCCGGGAACGCGACGTCTTCCTCATCCAGCCGCTGGTGCCGCCGGTGCAGGAGCACTTGGTCGAGCTGCTGCTCATGATCGACGCGGCCCGGGGGGCGTCGGCCGGGCGGATCACCGTGGTGCTGCCGCACTACGCGTACGCCCGGTCGGACAAGAAGGACGCCCCCCGCATCTCCATCGGCGGCCGGCTGGTGGCCGACCTGCTCACCTCGGCCGGGGCGGACCGGGTGCTGGCGATGACCCTGCACTCGCCACAGGTGCACGGCTTCTTCAGCGTCCCGGTGGACCATCTGCACGCGCTGCGCGAGCTGGCCACCCACTTCCGGGGGTACGACCTGAGCAACGCCGTGGTGGTCTCGCCGGACCTGGGCAACGCCAAGGAGGCCGCCGCGTTCGCCCGGATGCTCGGCACGCCCGTCGCCGCCGGCGCGAAGCAGCGGTTCAGTGACGACCGCGTCAAGATCAGTACGGTGATCGGCGACGTCGCCGACCGGGACGTCATCGTGCTCGACGACGAGATCGCCAAGGGCAGCACGGTGATCGAGCTGATGGCACACCTGCGCGAGCGGAACGTCCGGTCGATCCGGCTGGCCTGCACCCACGGCCTCTTCTCCAGCGGCGCGCTGGAGCGGCTGAGCGAGCAGGACGGGGTGCTGGAGATCGTCTGCACCAACACGGTGCCGATCCCGGCGGAGAAGCGGGTGCCGAAGCTGGCGGTGCTGTCGGTGGCGCCGGCCCTGGCCGAGGCGATGCGTCGGATCCACAACGGCGAGTCGGTGAGCGCCCTCTTCGCCTGAACGCGTCGGGTGGCGCAGCGGCTGTTTCCGGCTGAATTCGTAGCTGTCCGTGATTGTCGCTCTCAAGGGCGTGCTGTCACGGTGCGTGATGGCGCTGAAGGTGCCGGCAGCCGCTGCTGCTGCCGCCTCAACCGCGTGACCAGCGGAGAGCCGTGAATCAGGGCCGGTGCGACATTCTCCTACGCCCGCCCTTTGCTCTGCAGCCATATACGCAACTCGCAACCGTGCGTGGCTGATGCGGGTATGGCTGCAGAGCAAAGTCACCTCCTGCCCTGTTTCCTGGGCGGGGGGACGTGACAGACAGTGGCGACTCGTCGTATCAGAGGGTCGGGCCGTTGGCCGGCCAC